>CAZDDA010000165.1:0-5564 GCA_964504085.1 uncultured Thermotogae bacterium
AACGTCGCACACAAGGTGCGACGCTACAGGCTGAGAGAACCTTGCCTACCCGCGTGCAAGGCTCTACTTATCCGCCGCAGGTGTCGCAGCCGACGACCTGCACCTGCTTGGTGACCGACTTGCCGGCGTTGTCATCGTCGATTACAGTCAGCGTGACGGGATACTTCTTGCCTTGTGCTCCGGCAGAGAGATAGGTGTGTCCTACGACTTCCCCTTCAGCCGAGGTCCCGTCGCCGAATATCCAGACCCACTCGACAATGTATCCGTCCTCATCGTAGGACGTGCTGGCGTCGAAGGTCACCTCTTCGTTTGTCCCCACCATGTTGGGCCAGAATGTGAACTCGGCGTGAGGAACCCGATTCAGCGCTTGAACATTGCGGGTGCGCGTCCCCACTGCCCCGGTTGAGTCGGTCACCGTAAGAACCACCGGGTAGATTCCTTTTTCGGTAAAGGTGTGCGAGACTTTCACGCCGACACCGGTCTCGCCGTCGCCAAAAGACCAGCCGTAGGTGGTGATTGCTCCGTTGGGACTGGAGGAGGCGCTGGCATCAAACGCAACCTCAAGCGGAGGATAATCGAACAACGGGGTGGCGGAGAATTCAGCTCGTGGACCGCTGGAGAAAAGACACCCTGTCGTCAACACTAGGCCGCACAGTAGGACGAACATCGGGACGATGCGAAACCTCATGTACCCCCCTCCTTTTTTTCGGTTGGTGCCACTTATTCTACGCTACGAAAAGGGTCGTTGCACGCACGGGGAGGAGCGCTGAGAGTTGCCGGATTGTTCCTCGATAACGAAGAAGCGCCGCAGCTGCGCTGCGGCGCCACCCGTGTTCAACAGTTCTCGAAGAGCCCTGCGGTTGGCCGCTGTTTCAGTTATGAATATCGATGTAACCGTACGCCGATGCCTGCTGGCCTGTGTCGTCGTTGATTGTGAGGACGACCGTGAACCGGCCGGTCTGCTGGTAGGTGTGAGTGATGGTCGCGCCGGTGGCGGTCTCTCCGTCGCCGAGGTCCCACTTGTATTGGACGATTTCTCCCTCGGCCGAGCGAGAGTAACTTCCGTCAAGCGTGATCGGTACGCCTACCGTCCAGCCTGCACATGAAGGTAAGCCGGTGATCACT
The DNA here is from genome assembly GCA_964504085.1 of uncultured Thermotogae bacterium. Lineage (GTDB taxonomy): Bacteria > Bipolaricaulota > Bipolaricaulia > UBA7950 > UBA9294 > CAZDDA01. Next base: position 1,126 of record CAZDDA010000165.1, read on the forward strand.
GCGAGCGGTATGTCGCCACCTCCGCAGGAATCTCCGCTGCCGCAGTCATCGTCGGTCCCTTCTTGAACGATGATCGCTAAACGCTCCGTACCCGTCTCTCCCTGGTCATCGGTCGCGGTCAGGCTGACCACGTAGTAGCCCTCGTCTGTGTAGGAGTGGTTGGTCTCGATTCCATTTCCGCTGTTGCCGTCGCCGAAATCCCACGAGTAGGCGACCACTTCTCCGTTGGAGTCGTAGGACGTTGAAGCGTCAAAGTCGACCAAAGCACCGGCGCTGGGCCGCTCGTTGCTGACGGTGAAACTGGCTACCGGTGGTGGGTTGGTGGCAACGATGGCCAGTATCTCCGAATCCAACTTGCCGTCTTCATCGATTACGGTCAGCTTGACGAGGTAGGTCCCAGGATATTGGTAGGTGTGCGTGGCTGATGCGCTGGAAGCCGGCAGGGTGTTGTGCGGATCGCCGAAATCCCAGTGGAATTCGGCGATGGCTACATCATCATGGGAATGGTTGGCGTCAAACGTAACGGTGAGCGGAGCGTGCCCCTGCTGTGGCGATGCGTCGATCACCGCGACAGGAATCTGGTTCACCAACTTGTTCAAGATGTTATCGAGGCTGCAACCGGCAAGCACCAGCGGCGCTAGAAGAAGACACAAAACGATGATGCGCTTCATTGGCAACAACCTCCTTCGCTGTCGTCTCCACAGATATCGCCGTTGCACGGCGGACCGCCGAGGATTTTGACTTGTTCGATAAAATTGGTCTTTCCTCCATCGTCATCGGTGACCGTGAGCACAACGTTGTACGTTCCTGCCCACAGGTAACGGTGTTTCACGATCTTGCCGGATTCGTACTCACCGTCCCCGAAATTCCAGTCGTATAAAACGATATCTCCGTCGTCAATCGATTCCGATGCATCGAAGGTGATCCACTCACTGGCCCCAACAATGTACTCCTCCTCCATCAGGCTTTTGGGGCTGTAGGAGAACGTCGCGGTTGGGGGTGGGTTGAGTGCGTGAACGGTGAGACTTCTCGAATCGGAAAGGCCTTGTTCGTCGATCACCGTCAGTCGGGCTGTGTATACGCCGTCCTCCTCGTACGTGTGTGCGATGACCGGTCCACTGCCGGCTCCCCCGTCTCCGAAGTTCCACTGGTAGGAGACGATTTGGCCTTTCGGCTGATAAGAGAGGGTTCCGTCAAAGTTCGCCGTAAACGGAATCACTTGTTCTACTGGCGAGGCGGTGAACAGGGCCTGCGGGCCGCTTGGAGATGTCAACAGGCAGCCGGCCAGGCTGAGCACGACGAGGAGTATCAATCCAAGTAGGAGGGTGAACCTCACGGTCTTCATAGCATTACTCCTTTCCCCCTTCCAGGGAGAGATCAATGAGCATGGAGAAGGTGAGCTCAACGGTGATTCCACCGAGATCGATCTTCTCCGGGGTACCATTTCCATCCAGATCCAAGCTGTTGCCCTGGCCATCGGTCATCCCAGTAAAGGTGAGGAAACGGTAGGACACGGATGAACCAACCTTGAACCAATCAGTCAGCGGGAAGGAAAGGACGAGTCCAGCCTCAACCGCCGGTGCGAAACCGCTGTAGCGGTTCTCGCCCTCCGGCGGAAGATCCGCGATGGCAGCCGGAAACTCCGGCGGAACCTGAAAGGTAATCGCTTGACGAAAGGTGCCGTAATGGTAGCCGATTCCTACATCGGCAGAGAGAATCAGTCCGGCATTGAGGAAATCGTATCGGCCGCCGAAGATAAAACCGACATCGGTACACGTCAACGCAATCAAAATGTCGGAAGTTTCGCTGGATACGTACGTACCCGCGGTCGATGCTGAAGTGTGAGACATGTCGAGCGTCCCGCCAAGGGTAAGATGTTCCCTCAGCAGAAAACGCTCCCCGACTTGAAGCGCGATGCCACTGCCCATCCGGCCGATGGTCTCCACGCTTCCTTCGACCTCTGGCAACGCCTCAAAAGTTTCGTTGAGGAGTTCAATCAGCGTGTTGAATTGTGTGATGGCTGCGTTGATCTCATCAAGGGAAGCTGCTGACGGACCGCCGCCGAGGTGAAACTCCACCGGGCCTGCAGCGAGCGTAGCAGTCCACAGGATCAATACAGCGCCGATTGATACAGATACTAGCCCCTTCATCATCGTCCCCTTTTTCCACAATCTGGGATGGAGGGGAGGGCTCCTCCGCACGGAGGACTTGCCCTCACCACCCGGTAGACCTAGGATAGGGGCCTAGTTCCACAGGATGTAGAGCAGAGTTCTTCCGCTGCGTAGATTTCTTTCAGGAAGAAGGTAGACCTATGTCTGCTGCAGGGAGGACTGCAGGGCGTCAAGGGCCACTTCGATGTCTGAAGAGCTGACGTCGAGGTGGGTCACCATGCGCATCTGGCCTACGTTGCTGCCAATGGGGTCGGCGAGGACTCCACGTGCGCGCAGACGTTCCGAGAGGACCTGAGCGCTAAGCGAGGGGTTTCCAGCCGTTGTGCCATCGACGCTGAAGTAGACGAGATTGGTCTGAACGGGAGCGTGGGTATCTCCCTCCGCTCCGCATGTGAGCCCGGCCAGTGAGGCAATGCCTTCGGCGAGATGCCGGGCGTTTGCGTGATCCTCGGCCAGCCGATCGATGTGGTGTTCCAGAGCGTAGATTCCGGCAGCGGCTATGATTCCCACCTGACGCATTCCCCCTCCGACAAGCTTTCGCATCCGTTTTGCTTCGTGGATGAATTCACGCGTGCCACAGAGGAGGGATCCCACCGGCGCTCCGAGTCCCTTGGACAGGCAGACCATGACCGAATCGGCGCTGCGTGCCAGGACTGCGGGATCGGTTCCCAGATAGGCGGCGGCGTTGAATAGGCGGGCGCCATCGAGGTGGACCGCACTCTCGTGTCTATGTGCCAGCTCGCCGACCGCGTCGCAATAATCGGGGCTGAGAACTCGGCCTCCACACCGGTTGTGAGTGTTTTCCAGACTGATCAGACGTGTGCGGGGTAAGTGCACGTTGTCCCCTCGAATTGCCTCCTCAATCCGATCCATGGGGAGGGTTCCGTTTGGCTCGTTGGAGACGATATGGGGATGGATCCCGGCCAATCCGGCCACTGCTCCCCCTTCGTAGAGGAAGATGTGGGAGAGACTTCCCAGGATCATCTCATCGCCGCGGCCGCCGTGGGTCAATGCGGCGACAAGGTTTCCCATGGTTCCGCTTGCTACGAACAGGCCCGCTTCCTTGCCCAGGAATTGTGCCCCCATCTCCTGCAGGCGGTTGACCGTGGGATCTTCATCGTAGACATCGTCCCCGACCTTGGCTTGCGCCATCGCCCGGCGCATTCCTTCCGTGGGTTTGGTCACTGTATCACTTCGAAGGTCGATGAGTCGCATCGTGGCTCCTTTCCGCGTTCCAAACGACGGATTCCTTCCTGTAGTAGCGTCGGGCCTTGTGCCCGACGAGCAGGGGTCCTGTCTCAACGAGGTGGCGTCGCGCGCAGGTCGCGACGCTACGAGCAAGAGGTCATTGTTATGAACTCCAGCCCTCCTTTCCGATCAGTGGAACAAAACGGCATGCCCCCAAGTCCTTCTTTGTATGTGAAGATCCAGTCTTTTTAATTTGCATCAGGCGCTGTAGGGTTTTGTCCCCCACCGGCAAGACGAGGATCCCATTGCTCGAAAGTTGATTGAGAAGCCCTGGGGGGATGTAGGGCACACTCCCTGCAGCGAGAATCCGGTCGAATGGCGCTTCTGCGGAAAGACCGACAGTTCCATCACCAACGACAAAGCGGATGTTGTGATATCCAAGTTGAACCAGCCGCTCTCTCGCGGCCTGAGAAAGAGCGGAGGAGCGTTCAATGGTGGTCACGGTGTTTGCAGACTCGGCGAGGATCGCCGTTTGGTACCCAGATCCGGTCCCGATTTCCAATACCTTTTCTTCTCCGGATAGGCAAAGGGCTTCGGACATTAAGGCGACAATGTACGGTTGGGAGATGGTTTGGCCTTCCCCGATCGGGAGGGGGTGGTCGGCGTATGCTTTCCTCCATAGACTGGGGGAGACGAAGCGGTGGCGGGGCACCTTCCCCATCACCGACAGTACCTGTTCGTCGGCGATCCCTCGGGCGAGCAACTGGTGATCGACCATGGCCTGTCGCCGTTCAGTAAACCGATCTTGGTCTTGTCGCTTTGCACTCACCATGGGCCGATTGTATTTGAATCCTTCCTTTTCTTTCAGAAGATGATAGCTAACTTGAAGTGTGACCGCTTGCTGTGATCGTGAGAACGGGCTTCTATTGGTCCGTTGGCTCCTCAAAATACTCGGCGATTATCTCCTTGGCGCGTTGTAGATCAGGCTTGCGTACCATAATGCGCACCTCGGCCAGGCCATCAATTGCCATTGGAAGGACTGACTGTGGGACGTGGGCGACGAGGTTCACGGGTATGTTG
>CAZDDA010000166.1:0-5525 GCA_964504085.1 uncultured Thermotogae bacterium
CCGTCAAGGACCTCGGCGGAACCGGCGCTGAAGCCGCCAAGGGAATCTTCAAAGGAATCAAGGAAGCCCTACCGGGCGCGGAGAAATAACCGGAGCATCAGTGGAACGAAAGCCACGGAAGATCGACCTCGACATGTCCGAGGAGCAACTAAAGGACGATCTCGAGAGGTACGCGGCGAAGGCCCTCGAGCTCGGCGCTACCAAGTCCCGAATCGTCGGCGCGCATGAAATCCCCGTGGACGAGCGCGTGACCCTCAAGTGCCAGGTACCCCGCTGCTTCGGCTACGGCACCAGCGTCCACTGCCCTCCCCACACGCTCAAGCCCGCCGAACTCCGGGACCACCTGTCCAAATGCAAATGGGCCGTCTTCTTCATCAAGGAAGTCCCGCCCGAGGTCATCGTTCGCGACAAGGCCACCATCAAGGAGCGCGTCGCCGCGTATCAGAACGTCTTCCACATCGTCACCGAGCTTGAGTCCATGGCCTTCTATGACGGGCACTACCTCTCCTTCGGATTCGGAGCCGGCTCGTGCCGGCACACCTTCTGCGGGCTCGAGGATGAGTGTCGGGCGCTCAAGGGAGAGAAGTGCAAATTCTCGCTCCGCGCCCGCCCGTCAATGGAAGCCGTCGGAATCGACGTCTATCGAATGACCGCCTCCGCCGGCTGGGACATCTACCCCATCGGCAGCAACGCCACCGCCGGCGACATACCCAAAGGCACCCTCGCCGGGATCATCATTGTCGCGTGAGGGACCCGAGGGGTCCGGCTCCACGAACTGGACGACCGCCGTCAGCATGGAACCTGAGATCAGCATTCCTCAGAGAGTTTTCCTTTGCTAAGCTGAGAAATGACAGGAATCAGCGTAACAGCCAGGCCGCGGCACGCCATTTCGACGCCTTCGAACCGTCCGGTGTCGCTTTCAACATCGGCCTTGACCTCCTCGCTGACTTCCCCATCCCGTCTCTGGTCATACAGCATACCCAGCGCAAGCAGACACAATCCATACTTGAACCAGTAGTTGATTAGCTCAGGGTCTGCCTTTCGACGTCGTCCTCTCTCGTTCCGCAAGTAGATATTGTCCATGTTGACGGCTATGTCCAGCCCCTCGCCATCCTCGTCACCGCTCGATCGGATGGCCAGGGCAGATCGTTCGTCAAATCCCCACTGCGCCCACTCAGCCATTCTAACCTCGGTAATATTCGGCATGCCCGTGAAGGCTGCCCCACTGGGAGGAGTTGGAGGACGCGGTGGTGTGGGTCCGGCATCTGGTTCGACTTGTATCTTGAAGGACGATGTCAACGGGTCTATCCTTGATATGTCCATGGTAGATACTTCTACATTCAACACGTCTCCCGGTGAACACCCCTTCGGCAATTCGAACGTGAGGCTAGCACGGCCGTCCCAAAGATGAACGGAGGCCAGATTCGGCGAGCCTTCTACCTCGATCCTTCCGGGGTCCTTCGCCCGCGAGAAGTAATCATTGCTCGCATCTGTCTCAAATACGACTCTGGTCCTCCTATCTCGCGGACATCTCTTCACCAAACCTCCGGACGGCTCCCTTGCCAACCGGAAATATGTAGGAAAGGTCTTTCCGATATACGGTTCTTTTTCCGGTTCAGGTCCTCTCGGAACTTCTATCTTCCTGCCCTTCCCAAACAGATCCGCCAGAGAGGGGTCAGTTCGGACAATCTGTTGGAAGATCTTCGCAGTTTCTTCTTCGGATAGGGCTGCGGCCATCCGTTTGAGTCGTCGACGCGCGTTCAAGTCGCGCAGGCCGGGATGATCTTCCATATAGTCGGCGATCGCGGAGTAGAGCAGATCCCTCTCGTCACACGCACGCATCCGATCACGCGAACCCAGAAACAGGTCTTCCCGAATCCTTTCCTTTAACCCGGTGCAGTCAACAATGACCAATGTCGTGCCGGCGATGTAGTCAAGCTTCGTTCTTCGCTCAATAAAACCCTTGTCGCACTCGCTGTGAAGTTGCCCATTGACCACGAAAAAAACCCCGCCTCTTGGATATTTCGGATTCGTGCCGTGTATCGACTCCTCCTTAAGCACCGTGACTCTCATCTGCACTTTTCCCACTTCACTCACCGTGAGCGGGGTACCAGTGTCCAACCCACTCTCTATGTCACTCGGACTATCTTCGATAACGCAGGACAATCCTGATAATGTGGTCTCATAGGAATGAGCACGATACCCCGGCCTGCGCTCGTACAATCTGATCGGGAGGCACGGCTCTGGAAGATGCTTCTCCAACGCCCGGCGCATATCCAGCATCAGGTTACTCTTGAGTCTCCCAGGTACCTTGTAGTTCCACAACTTGACCACTGTCCCAGCCACAAGCTCTTGGCCGTATGCCTCCGGATAGGGCCCCGGGCAACCAGGTATGCTATCAGCCGAGAAACTTGGGATCATACCGCCCGGTGCCAGATACACGTAAGTGGAGTGTGGTCGTTCGACAACAGGGTCTAACCTGCGGACAAGAGTGAAACCCCACAATTCTTCCTTCTTGTCCTTGAGGATATTGCAGATGTCAGACCTCCTGCGGGATATGATCAATTGGAAGCTCTGACGCCCCGCGAATTGCAGCACGCCGGTCCCACCCATGTTGAACTTACCTTGGACAAATGGTATCCCGGTCTTGTTCTTTCTCAGGAGCGATAGAAAAGTTTGTGGGAAATCGTCCGGATGTTGCCCTTCCCCCTGATCAACGATCACGAAATTGGGACTCCCCTTGGACCCGGTGGAGACCAGTTGAATGTGTCGGCCGAGCTCAGTCCGCTGGCCCGCGGTCAGATTAGGAATTCGTCCCTCAGGCACCCCGAAAAAAACCTTGACGGCTTCCTGCATCGTCTGGGGCGCATCGGATCGGCGTGGATCCATGCCCCTAACAAGGCATTCAGCGGTCAGGAGCGCATCGAGAGAGTTGACCAGCTTCTCCACGAGCGCAGCGACAGGTTCGCTCTGTTGGTTTCCTACAATGCTACGATTCATGTCCGTACCACCGTAGTCTTGCCAAAGGCTCGCGTTGTTCCACAGGCGCGCTTTGGTGAGGATCTCGACCACTTCATCTTCCGTCTCAGCATAAAGAAGTCGCAAACATAGCTCCTTCGAGCCACGGTTCGAAATCTGATTGCGGCTTGCCATGACGCCCCCCTTCAACGCGTACTCCTAATCCCCGTTGCCGTCGCGCTGCGGCCAGTACCACCGCCAGTGCTGCGATGCAGGAGCACATACTCGCACTTGCGCGAAACCGTAGACCCAGTTCGAATGTACCATCTTCGGTTCGGTACAGAGCGTCGGACCAACGGTTGCCCTTTGCCCGATACCGTCACTTCTTCGAACCCGGCCGCCTCCATCTCAGCAAGGTACTTGCGAAGTTGACTGGACGGATGGGAGAACGCGACCACCTGGGCGACTATCGTACCGCGAAGAAGTGCCTCATTCAGCTTGGCAAAGATGCGCTGAAGTCGGCCGAAATACGATGTCTGCCCCTTTTCATGTCTTGGCCCCAGTGTGTAGTGCGACTCGGGCGCACCGTTGCTAAGACCAGCTATGCTATACGGCAGTTCAATTTCTTTTCGGCCACGAAACTGCCACCTATGGTACAGTACATGCACGCCCGGGTAAGGTGGCGACGTGATAACACACGATATGGACCGTGCTCGGGTTCTCAGACGAGACGGGAGTGTCTTGGCATCCGTGCATAACACCCGAAGTCTTCGGCCCTCCCGTTTCGCCACCTCCACCTCACCACAGCGTTGGGAATAGGATTCGAGCTTCTGCAAAACGTCACTTGCGCTTCTTTTGAACGCGTCGAGCAATACGGAGGGCGCCAGCCTCTTCTGACAACAATCAAAGCACACTTGGCCGGCGCGCAAGATCATCAGCTGCGCTACACGCCTTAGCTTTCGGGTGGAAATTCGTTCCGAAGCATCGCTGAGGCGCATAAGCAATCCGTGCGTGCGAGGGGCATACGCTCCTCCATCATTGGTAACAAGCGGGATGGCTGGTATGCGACGGGATACAACAGACGGTAAGGCAACGCACTGCAGCCATTCCTTCAGGTAGTCGATTTCCCGTCTAGTGAGGGGCTGTGCCTTCGAGCGAGTGATCAGGCAAGCCAGATTGTTCAGGTCAGAACAGACTGCTAGGCGGCCGTGCGCGAGAGCTTCTATGGCAGTCGTTCCTCCGCCACAGAAGGGGTCAAGAACGGTATCGCCTGGCTCCGTGAGCGCGCACACCAGGGCTCGCGCAATCCGCGGCGACATGGATGCGGGGTATCTGTACAGGGGATGCGTCCATTGTCGCGCGATATCTACTTGCTGAGCTGCTCGACACACTTGCTGAAACTTCTGCGTGAGATCCCCATTTTTCATGACAATATGATCGATTCGTGTCTCCCTTATTACAGGCCTTTGCCATAACGCCATAGACTATCTTCTGACAGAGCAGAACAGGAGGATAGCGGGCTCACAACGTCCAGTCAAGGCCGAATATCCTCTATTGTCATTTTCGACAATTCGGGACGCTTTCATGCACACATTCGCCTTGACATGGGAAATGTGGCGAGTAGAATAACTAAGTAGGAGTCATTCTTATTATCGCGGGAGCGTGCGATGGGGCTGGGGACGAAAGAGATCAAGGGCCGGATGCAGGCGTTCATGGACACGTGCCGCCGCTCGGGCATGAAGGCCACCCACCAGCGGATGGAGATCTTCCGCGAGATCGCCTGCACCGAGGAGCACCCCGACGCGGAGACGATTTACAAACGCGTCCGGCAGCGCATTCCCACAATCTCACTCGACACGATCTACCGCACTCTCTACCGCCTGGAGGCGGAGGGCCTGATATCCAGAGTCGAGGCGCTCAGCGACCGCGCGCGCTTCGACGCGAACACCGACCGCCACCATCATTTCGTCTGCACGCGCTGCGGCTTGGTGAGGGACTTCTACAGCCGCGACCTTGACGACTACCGCGTCCCCAGCGAGGTCCGCGAGTGGGGCGACGTCTCATCCACGCACATGGAGCTGCGCGGCGTCTGCGCGACGTGCCTCTCGAAGAAGGGAGAGCCTGACTAGAGCTGAGTATTTTTTTCAGCCTTGAGTCGGAATGATTACGATCTAATATCGAAGTGTGCGCACTGCGCACAGCAACGGAAGGAGGTGACGGGATCGGGATTTCTGTTACGTCGGAGTAGTTGGAGCAATGGATAGGCGAAGTAAATTCCCGAGAAAGGGGAGGAGACGCAATGAAGCTCGTGTCACAACAGTTGGTTGAGAAAGCAGGGGTGAACGTGAAAGAGCTGGTCGACCTGCTGGTCCGCAACGCAGGCGCCGAGCTGACCACGTTCTACTACTACACGATCCTGAGGATCAACCTCATCGGCATGGAAGGCGAAGGCCTCAAGGAGATCGCCGAGGACGCGCGGATTGAGGACCGGAACCACTTCGAGGCGCTCGTCCCGCGCATCTACGAGCTTGGCGGCAAGCTGCCGGACGACATGAAGGAGTTCCACG
>CAZDDA010000167.1:0-5485 GCA_964504085.1 uncultured Thermotogae bacterium
CCAATCAATGCTACGGTTGCAAAGAGCAGCGCCAGCCACGTAATGATTCGTCCGAGCTTTGAGGTCTTTGACACCATAGCACTCTGAGTTGATCCGTCACTCCCTCACTTATTCCACAAGGTGTCCTAGTTGGGCGTGGGCGGGGTTCTAGCTTCTCCCAGTGGGTCTGGCTCTTCGGATCTTTTTGGCATCAGTCTCAACTGAACGTCGCCAGGCGGCGTATTCCTCGATGAGTTCCTCTGGCGATGATTGTTCAAAGACGCGGGCAAGCTTAGTTGCCACCAGGCGGCTTAGAAGTATGTTAGCGCCACCCTCCACCATGAGGAGGTTCTCCAACGTCATTCCTGCCTTTTCCGCAAATTCAGTACGGTCCAGATCTAACGATTCACGCTTCTTCTGAATAGGGTTTTTCGGCGTTGTCATCTAATCGCCTCCTTTTGTGTTGTGGTACGAAGCCCATCTCAATCTGTTTATGCTTGCGTTGGCGATCTCTCCCCTTTTTGCTGCTCTTTTCTTCAACCCCCGGAGACCTCAAGAGTAAATTGTCTAATCTTCCCGACTGTTCTCGTTTCTAACACTTTTCCGCATTAAGTGAAGGAAAAGTGGGGGGAAAAGAAGGCCAGCCAAAGCAAGGACCATCCAGGCTGCTGTAACAAAACCACTGTGGCGACGGCTGAACCAAGCTGCCTGTACCTGGAGTGCCAGATAGCGCTCTCCTGCGTCATCCGATTCTTCCCACACTTCCAGAATATCGAGAGGAAGCTCATCGGGGTCGTATTCCTTGAGCAGCTTTGCTACTTCAGCTTTGTTTTGCCAATCCCCTACTATGAGGTGGCGAATGCTGTCGATCTCATCAAGACAGGGTCTCTTGTTCATCCGTGTTCACCTATTCCTTCAGAGCACACTCCTCATACATCCCTTTGGCGGAGCAAATACGGTACGGCAAATGACGCTATCAGAAGCGTCAGGATCATGGGAATGGATAGAACTGGATCATCATGCAGTGCTCGGCCAAGCGAAGTCATGCTCGCATATGTGAACATGCCCAGGCCCAAAAGGGTCATTCCACGACCCCAGGGCGCCCTTGCCCACCATCCAGTAATCCCAACCAGCGTTGTTGCTGCCATGAGCAGGTCTCCGATCATCGACCCGATGGGCACAGTCCCCTGGGGCTGGTATGTCAGAAGGCCTGTTCTAAAACTGTCTTCGACAAGCTTGATTGCCCAGATTTGAAAGACCACAGCACTATCTGCAATTAGCAGTACCGGAAGAATCAGCCGTAACCATATTCGCTGTTTCATCACTATCACCGACAGATATGACCCGGTTGTTTCACTGCTGTAGGCCCTTTGTTGATCTCTTTTGCTAGATGCCACAGTTTGGGGCAGGGACAGCGAGGAAACCCCGATCGCGTTCAACAGCTACTGTCCCCGCCCGTTCACTCATCGAGGCGGAACACCTGCCCTTATTGAAAAAGGCCAGGTGGGTTGTTGGTAGTTGAGTGGTAATAGAGCTACAGGGGGACATGTGTGCTAATGTACCCCTTTAATGCCTCGATGAGCTCGTCATCTTCAAGCGAAGGGTTGGTATCCTTCGCTAGCTTTTCCAACCTTGGATCGTTGCTGCCTTTGGCAAGTCGCCTCAGCAGCCGGATCAAAACGTCGGCGTCTTTAGGATTGGGTGTGGTTTGGCGAGTCTGACCCATGCCAACCTCCTTTCCTAACCGACAAAACGTGAGTGTGCGTTCGACTGTCAAAGATCTTTTCCTACGCTCGATTGTGCCCTCGTGCGGGACGCTTGCCCAGGGGCAACAAATCAGCTCTACTTGCTAGCCAATCGATCGCATCTTGGTGCCGGTTGCCTACTCCGACCTAGAGGATGGGAAACGAGTTTCCCAAGCAAAGATAACCCATTTTCCACTGATACTTCTTGAAAGCATTCACAATTCCACCTCGCTTTCACCTGACACCCTAAAGGATCTTTCGAGTGATTTCAACCCCAGGACCCATTCTCGTTTGCCAGAACTAAGTGCTTATCAGAACAAGCCTGTTCTCCTTTGGTCTCTGCTTGCGTCCCTCCGAGCAGATGAGAGGGGGAAAGGCCCCACAGGAGAGAAGCAGGGCGTGATTAACGCAACCAATGACACGCTCCAGCAACTACAACCGCTGCAAACCTCCTTCTAATCCCTCTATGCAACCTTCTTCCGAAACACGTTTCAGATCATGTCGTCAAGAGACCGCTTTGAGGTAGGTGCCCAGACTGCGAATCCCCACTTCCTAGAAGAGCCCTGAACTACCGCGTTTTCACCAACCAGGAAAGGTCGGAGCCTTTGGTAGTTGTCGGGCTCTTCCCACACCTCAAGAATACCCACAGGCAGTTGAGCGGGATCCGATTGCCTTAGCAGCTTTGCTCCCTCAGCCTTGTCTTACCAATTGCGTGCCATGAGGTGGCGAATCCTCTCAATCTCATCAAGAACGGGTGTCTTGTTCATCCATGTTCAACTGTCTCTTCAGAGCAGACTTCTCATGCATCCCTTTGCCGGAGTAGATACGGTACGGCGAATACTGCGCTCAGAAGCGTCAGCATCATGGGAATAGGTAGGACTAGTTTATCATATAGTGCACGGCCAAGCGACGTCACATTCGCATGTGTGAACATCCCAAGCCAAACAGGGCTACTCCACGACCCCAGGGCGCTCTTGCTAACCAGCCCGTTATTCCAACAAGCGTTGTGGCAACCATGAGCAGATCTCCGAGAATGTCTCCCACAGGCACAGTCCCCTGTGACTGATACACCAGAAGGCCTCTTCTGAAACTCCCTTGGGAAGCTTGATGGCCCAGGCCTGAAACACCACAGCACTGTCCACAATCAGCAACGCCAGGAGAATGAGCCGTGACAATATTCGCCTTCTCATCAGAACAACCGTTGAACACAACTCGGTTCTTTCATGCTATCAACTGTTGGTTAAGCGTTTTCCCCGAACCTCACAATTGGGGCAGGGACAGCTTGGGAAGCCCCGATCGTGTTGAAAGCTTACTGTCCCTGCCCGTTCACTCATCGAGGCGGGAACACCTAGCCTACTTGACGGTAGATTAGGTGCCCGTGAGGTGGTGACACGATTGGAGGGGTGCATGTGTGCTTATGTACCCCTTGACTGCCTCGATGAGTTCGCCATCATCTGGCGAAGGGTTGGGGTCCTCCACCAGCCTTTCCAATCTCGGATCGTTACTGCCTTTGGTAAGTCGTTTCAACAGCCGAGTCGGAATATCGGTATCTTTGGGATTAGACCTAGTCCGGCTTTCGTGAGCCATGCCGGCCTCCTTTCCTAAGCACATAGAATCTAGGTGTTATTCAAACTATCTAGGATCTCTTGCTGCGGTCGATTCAGTACTCGTAATTGTGCGCGAGGCTTCTTCGAACAGCGGCAAATCAGCCTTACATGCCAGCTGACCCATCGCATCTTAGTGACGGCCGCCTATTCCGACCTAGAAAATGGGGGGCACATTCCCCAAACAAAGATAAACCGTCTTCCGCTGATACTGCTTGAAAGCGTTCATGAACTTGCCTCGCGCTCACCCACTACCCTAAGGGATCTTTCGTGCGATTTCAACCCCAGGGCCCATTCTCGTTTGCCAGAACCAAGTGCTTATCAGAACAGCCCTGGTCTCCCTTGGTCTCTGCTTGCGACTCTTCGCACAGAGGAGGGTAGGAGCGTGGGCATAGAAGAAGCAGGGCGTGGTCAGAGCAAGAACCAATGCGCTATGTTAGCCATAGCTGATGCAAACCTCCTTCGAACACATGTACACCAAACAGGTTTCAGATCATGTCGTCAAGAGACGGGCTTGAAGCAGGCATCTGAATCGTGAATCCGCGCTTCCTGGAAGGATCCCGACCGCTTGGTTGATTCCAACTAGGAGATGTCGGAGCATGTAGTGGAAGCGAAGCTTCGCTCAGCAGATCCTTGAAGGAGTGTGAGATCAGATGTTGCGTTTTAAGAAGATCCTTTGTCCAACGGATTTCAGTGATCCCTCACATGCAGCTCTTAAGGTGGCAAACGAGATCGGCTTGGAGATGATGGCAGAGCTTTATCTTGTCCATGTGCTTGAGCCGATCCCACCTGCCCCAACACCAGCCTTCTCTGAGATCGCCGCTTTCGATCTTCCGGGATACGAAAAGGAACTGGAGATGGCTGCCAAGAAGCACCTTCTAGAACTGGTTGACAAGCACACCTCAGACGAAACGAAGACGCACACCGTTGTGGCTTTTGGTGATGCTGCCGGAGAGATAGTGCGGATTGCCGAAGAAGAGAAAATCCACCTAATCGTGATTTCAACGCACGGGAGAACAGGGTGGAGACGCCTCATATCTGGTTCGGTTGCGGGTCACGTCCTGTCAAGTGGTGTAACGGCATCGCACCATCCTGGCGCTGATCAAGCAGCGAGCTGCTCAACCAGCAACGGGTCTTCCTCCTTCTCCAGTTCGACTGTGTTGTCGTCGCTTGACGCAGCCTGAGCTTTCTCCAGCGCACCGATTGACATGTAGCGGCGGGTGACCATCCACTCGTCGTTGTACTCTCCAAGGACGGCCCCGATCAGGCGGATGATCGCCTCCCGGTTGGGGAAGATTCCGACCACATCACTCCGTCGTCGGATCTCTCGATTCAATCGCTCTTGAGGGTTGTTCGACCAGATCTGCCGCCACACTGCCTGCGGGAACGTGGTGAACGCCAGGATGTCCTCGGCGACCTCATGGAGAAACTCTGCTGCCACAGGGAAACGGTCTTCCAGCTCCTCAGCCACACGCTCATACTGTGCCCACACCTCCTTACTCGTCGGTTGGACGAAGATCGATCGTACCAGTGTGGCCACCAACCCCTGTGCTCTCTTCGGCACCTTGGTAAGCAAGTTACGCATGAAGTGGGTTCGACACCGCTGCCACGTGGAGCCGGGAAGCTCTGCAGCAATGGCTGCCTTCAGTCCGGTGTGGGCATCGGATGTGACCAGCTTCACGCCACTCAACCCTCGAGCGACCAGTCCACGAAGGAATGCTGTCCACCCGGCTCCGTCCTCGCTGGTGAACACGTCCAGACCGAGGATCTCCCGATGCCCGTCGCTGTTTACACCGCTAGCAATTGCCGTCACCACGTTCACCACGCGCCCACCTTCACAACAACGCTGTGTCATCGCATCGAGCCACACAAACGTGTACGGTCCCTCACCGAGCGGTCGATTACGGAAGCCATCCACCACCGGATCTAGTTCCTTGGCCAACTCCGAAACCTGGCTCTTGCTCATCCTGAACCGCCCCGGGATTGCCGGAGACCGAATTCCTTGAGAGGATGGAGTCATGACAAGAACAGGAAGGTACTCCCCCGAGGTGCGGGAACGAGCGGTACGGATGGTGTTTGAGAGCGAGCGCGGATCAAGGAGATGGAGCGGGAGAATCGGGAGCTACGCCGAGCGAACGAGATCCTTCGCAAGGCGTC
>CAZDDA010000168.1:0-5482 GCA_964504085.1 uncultured Thermotogae bacterium
TTCCCAGTGATGATCAACGTAGTCGTCGGGTTCGAGCAAGTCCCGCGCGATCTCCGAGAACTGATGGTTTCAACCGGCGCTCGAAAGCGCCAGATACTCGCCAAGCTCGAGTTTCCTGCGATACTCCCGGAGCTGTTCGCCAGTCTCAGAACTGCCATAACGCTTGGGGTTGTTGGTGCCACTGTCGGCGAACTGGTCGGCGCCAGACGAGGGCTGGGCTACTTCGCGAACTACGCTGCGACATACTTCGACACATCTGGAGTCTTTGTGGCAATCACCCAACTGGCGTTGCTCGGCGCCGTGCTCTACGGCGCCGTTGTCCTTGCAGAGCGGCGCATTGCGCCTTGGATGGAAGGTCAAGAGCAGAAGGGTCGCGCCCGCGGTCCGAAACGCACATCGACAAGCAAAAGGAGGATCCAGCTATGAAGGGGTCAAGACAGAGAAGTCTCAGGAAACGGGGCGTGTTGCTCGTCGTGGCAGCATGCGTGGTGGTGGTTGGTGGAGCTCTGGGAATCTACTTCGGCCTCTTCTTCGGTGGCGGGACCGTGACTGCCATCATGCCATTCCTGGCAGGCCTGGAGTGGAGCGGGTTCTATGCAGCGCAGAACCCCAACGAAGCGTACTACTCCTCATCCGGCTTCTATGCGCAAGAAGGACTTGACGTAGAGCTGACCTACACAACACAAGGAGGGTACGGAGCCGTGCAACAGGTGGCAGCTGGCCAAGCGGACTTTGGCTATGCCGCCGCTGACTCAGTCATCTTGGGACGAAGCCGTGGGCTCCCAGTTGTCGCGGTCTATCACCCCGAGCGCGCCAATCTCTTCAGCGTGATTGTCAGGGAGGACTCCGGAATACGGCAGCCGGAAGACCTAGCTGGAAAGACGATAGCCATTCCGGGACCAGGCAGCCCCTCTGATATCGCTGCTCGAGCTATGCTTAGTGCGGAGGGAGTAGATCTTGACTCAATCGAGTTCGTACCGGTGGGTGGGGGCCTTGTCTCGTCGCTGTCCGAGAGGACGGCAGATGCCGCAGCCGGATACATCATCACGGAGATCGTCCTGGAGGGAATGGGGGTTCCTATCCGAGTCTTCTACGCGCGTGACTACGTCGGTGAGTACGGAGGCACAGCCCTCATCACAACTGAGGACATGATCGAGAAGCGGCCCGAGCTAGTCCGCGAGTTCGTCTCAGCCACAGACAAGGGATTCGAGTTCGCCATTGGGCATCCTGAAGTCGTTGTCGATGCCTTCATCGCGTCGAACCCCGATGCTGAGGAGTACAGAGAAGTAGAGGAGCGCTTCTGGGGCCGCCTAGTCAATGAAGTCTACAAGGGCTACGACTCCGCATTCGGCGCCCTTGACATGGATAGGTGGCAGCAAACGATGGAAACGCTCCTCGAACTCGGAGTGATCGATCAGCCGGTCGAGGTCGAGGATGCGTTCACCACCGAGTTTCTCCCTTAGGAGGGAGACGAAGACCACGCGCGCGAGACGGGCGAGGAAGCGGAATCCCGATCGGGGCGTATCGCGCGCGTGGTACATTGGGACTGCGAGCCAATTCGAATTGCATCCACGAGCAGCGGACTCACAAGATGAACCGTATTTGCTCCACAAGTGTGGTTTCTATCTTCGTAAAGCCGCGGGTGATGGTCTGTGAGAGGATCTCCGGCATTTGCGTCTTGAGCTTCTTGTAGGCGTCTCGTTCCTTCCACTTCGTGCGGCTTCCTATCATGGTCGCGTACGTTGCCACATCCTCATCTTCGAACAAGTCGCAGTTCAGTTCTTCAAGGATCTCTGTTAGTTGCTCAGCATCCTTTTCACCAAGCTCGACTGCTGATGACGGGTGACAGAAATGTGAGAATGGGGTGAGGAAGAAGCGCACTCCCTCTGGAGAGAAGTCCCGCTTGCGCGTCTCAATACCACGGAGCGCGGCACGGGCGATCTTCTCCTCAAGATCGCTGAGTCCATCCAAGTCTAGCGCCACTTCCAGAAGCTCCTTCATCCAGTTGTCCCCTAGCCAGTGGACCTCAGCATCATCAGCGATCGCGTGCCATGCAACTACCGCCAAGATCGCGCCTAGCAGCGTTGGGCCGGCCTCCTGCTGTCTTGCGAAGATGTCGGCCAGATTGCCGGAAAGGAGCGGCTCGTCTGCAGTGTGTCCTTTCGTAGACCTGAGCCTCGCAACTAGCTTATTGCTGGCATCTAGGAAGCTCTTAGCGCCATCCTCGATGACTTGGCCGCCAAATGCGCTGCCTCTCACAAGAAGAGACGCCAAGTAGTCGCGTAGAAGGGCGAACCGAGACTTCGTCAGCAGGCGCGGTGGGCAGAGTGGCGTGCCCTGCTCTGTCCTCAGCCCGCGCAAGACGATCTGGGCAACTGAACCGATCTCTGCCGCCTTCAGCGTCACGACGTTCGTGCCGAGATCTCCATTGGTAGGCGGCATCAGCCTCTCGAAGTGCGCCCTGATCGCCTCGTCAAACAATGGGACACCCAAGACGAAATCCCCGAAGGAAAGGAAGTTGAGAGTCACGCCATCAAACGCAGTGTCATTACGAGCACTGATCACGCTCTCCAACACCTGCCGCAGCAAGGAAAACTGAGCCAGTAGGTGTACACTGGGGAGCGGGTTAACGGGAGCTATGACGTAGCAGTCGCGCAGCTTCGCCGTCACTTCTTCGCGCGCCTCGTCTGTCACCTTGAACTCCCGTTTGACCTGAGGCTCCCCACAGTAGGGTCTGACTTCGCGGAAGAACTCCCCTGCCCATACTGCTTGCCGATTGACTCTGTGAGTTTCCGTCTGACCTCGTCGACTAGCTTGTCTCGCGTCTCTTCTGGAAACGTTCTGTGGACCCATACTGTCACGAGCCCATCATTCTCTCTTTCAGGCGGCATCGGCGGAACGCGAATCTGGCGAATCCGCCGGTGCCCGGACCCGACACTTCTCCTCAGACTCACGCATCGCTCGCTTCCATTCACGTTCCGACGTTCATCGAGGATCAGCCACTCGGGCCAGTCCGACGCCTCAAGTGGCTCCCTGTGCTTGTCCAGGTCGAGCACCCAATCTCCCGACTCCCCGTCTTCGGCGTTGTCCTGTTCCTGATTCGTCGTCGGACCAGCACCCGCCTCGGCTCGGGTCTTCTCTGGTTCTCCACAGCGAAGGTTGACATGCACAACGACAGCGGGGAGCTCAGAATCTAGCGAAGCGAGCTGCTCATTGAGCTCTTCAAGAGCGACGTAGAAGTCAGTGTAGTAGATCCTTGCGAGCTTATTTACATCCGATCGAACCTGGAAGTGGCGAGGTGCGTGATAGCAGGACGTGTCAGCCTTCCCCTGCAACAATCGATTGAGCTTGGCCACTTGCGTTCCCGAGAATCGCTCATGGGTGAACACATGCGCCAGCACCTGGTCCGTCACGAAGGGGAGCATCACAGCAAGGTGTGGGAACTGCCGGACCGCACATGATGTGAGTTGGTTAACCACTCCACTCGTGAAGTTGTTCTCGTCGCTGAACAGGACGTCCCTGAAGATCAGAGCTCGACAGCTGAGCATGTCTACCAAGTACATGACGGCCTGCGGTGACACAAGGAAACAGCATGAACGCTCACTCGTGTCGAGGTTCTCCCAGAGCCTGCTGCCGCGATAGGTGACAGTGAGCCCTTGGAGAAGCTCCCGTACGCGAAAGGAACTGAGGGACAACCCAGACACGGCCGAGTCACGCCGCACATGGTCGATCCGATCGAGATCGATGGAACTGCTGAGGAGACGTCGTACGCAGATCATATCCCACCGACGAAGAGCTTCCTGCCCGTGCTCTTCCCCATCGCCCGGAACGTCTCCGGATTCGGCGGAACTGCGCCCCCCGGTATCCTCATCCGTGAGCAAGAACTCGCTAGTCCTTACTGGATCTACGCCTGCAGAGTGGAGACTGTCGTGGATGCTTCTGATGTCGCACGATTCCGTTAGATCCTTGGGGGCATCTGTGAAGAAGCTTTTCTGGTCTTCGTGGTTCATTAGGCTGACCACTCGTAGCCGCTGGAGATACTGAGAGAGCGCGTACCACGATGTTTTGCCAGCGGCGTCAGGTGCGCCCCGGACGAGACTGCGGGTGATCTCCTCGTGGTCCAAGGGGACAAAGGGATTCCTCTCAAGAACATGAGAGAGGGGGGGGTGCCCAAGGTCGTGCACAAAGGCTGCCGCGACAAACTCCCGCAGAAACCCGCGCGCGAGGAAGTACTTGCCAAGTTGCATCGAGACGTCGCCCGAAGGGTAGATCGCCATATTGAGAAGAGCATTCACTGCTGCTACCACTGTGCCAATCATGTGTGCGTGTCTTGTGTGTGTCGCTGACTGCAAGACACTGTGCAATGCACCTGCTTGCATGAGCCATCGACACCGTCGCCCCTCGAACGCGCTCTGGAGGTTCCGGACAATCGCGAAGATTCGTGTGTACTCGCTCATGCCCACGATGTCGCCGCATCTCGGGCAGCGAACTCTGAAGACTCGCTCAAGGTCGAAGAACCGGCTCACAAGCGCAAAGGAATCCTCGGCCATCCGCCCATCAGGGTACAGGGCGCTGTTGATGACCTTCTGTCCCTTCTCCAGTAGTACCCGGTGGCTCCTTCGAGCATCGCTGACGGCTTCTTCGAGATCGCTTCGGGCCACTTTAGATGACGACGGCTCCCCAGCAGAACTCTGTGCTGGACTCGAGACCGGCTGCAGGATGGCTAGGTAGCGTTCGACGGCACTGCGAACTTCCTGCACCTCGTCGGGAATGCCTAGTCCAAGCGCACCAGCTACCTGTTCGAATCGCTCAGCGTCGAGCAGGACATAAGGGGTCAATCCCCACTGACCAAGCCTTTGCCCCCCCAGGAGTTCCAGGCATTCGCACCACTCGTACTGCCTGAACCTGAGTGGCTCGTAGAGAGGATCGACAAGCGTCTTCACCCGGAATCCAGGCCTTGTCAACTCTCCGCACTGAGAGCTCCTGTCAGCCTGAGATCCGGCGTCTTCTTTCGCAGCTTGTGAGTCATCTGGGACCTGGTCAGCTAGGCCACTCACATCTCCGTGACACATCCTGTATCATCCTACAAACATCGGACGCCAATGGCAAGCCCACACCTCTACGTGCAACTACGGCAACGAGACTGACACACAGAGCCTCCGTCGCCAGTGCTGGGGCGAACAGAGTCCTACGCGTCCTGACAGAGCGGGGACTCGGCCAGAGGCCTGGAGCTCTCTGGTGCAAGGACGCTGGCAGTGCTTCTGGCAGTCATGGGATGTGTCGAGTCAGTCAGTCAGATTCACATGGTTGAATCCTCTAATGTACCGCTCGAACGCCCGTGATGTCTCCAACGTCGTACGGAGCTTCTCCTCGAGGGGGACATCGAGGCCAATCTCCAGGTACGACGCAGAACGCAAAGCACTCATTCGAAGGATCCGAAGATCCTTCGGACTCAGCTCCAGGTCGTCGAGTACCGGCTCGA
>CAZDDA010000169.1:0-1637 GCA_964504085.1 uncultured Thermotogae bacterium
CGCTGCGACAGATTGACGCAATGGCCGATTAGGTCTACATCTGTCATGATCGGCGTACCGCAGGTAAGGCCAATCCCCACGTCAATGGGATCTTCCGGAGATTGCTTGTTGCGTGACCGGATCTCCTGTTGGAGTCTTGCCGCTGTTTGGATTCCCTGCGATGAATCGGCGAAGGCTGCCATGATCCCGTCCCCCATTGTCTTGGCGATGATTCCTCCGTGTTCCTCGATGGTTTCCTCAAGTAGTTCCTCGTGGAGTTTGGAGAGGCGATAGGCGGCCCGATCCCCTTGGCGTGCTGTATAGGAGGAGAAGCCGCGGATATCGCTGAACATTACCCCGATTTCATTGTCGGCTTCTATCCGAGCACGGATCTGCTGACGATTCTTGAGGGTTTGGCTCCAAGACATCTGATTCTGCCTCCGGAATTGGAAAATCTATCCACTGCATTATATCATCCAGAGTCCAACGAGACATTTCATACAAACAAGGAGGAAGCATGGACAAACAGGACGTCATTGGACTGCTGAGAAAAGCGCCGCTCTTTTCGCGCCTGAGCAAGAAAGGGCTTGAAGCCATTCTGAAATCCGCCACTGAAAAGGCATTCGGCGCGGGAGAGAAGATCTTGCAGGAAGGTGAATCTGGAGTGGGATTCTATCAGATTCTGGAAGGCAGCGCACAAGTGACACGAGGGGACGCAGAACTTGCCAGACTCGGCCCGGGCGACTTCTTTGGCGAGCTGGCCGTACTTGACGGCGAGCCGCGTACCGCCGATGTCGTTGCCCTCGAGGACACAACGTGCATCATTCTTACGCGCTGGGCGATGAAGAGTATCATCCCCGCCCATCCGGACGTGGCGCTGGGGATGCTTGAAGAACTCGCTCGCCGCTTGCGGGAATCCAATCGCGCTTTGAGCTGATAGCGATGGACAAGATCGCCGTCACCTGCCTAGGCTCCGGGGCGGCGCTGGGAAGACAACGTTTGTGGAGCTCATTGCTTCTTGACGATCGAATCTTGCTCGGGCTTCCACCAACCGTGGTCCAGCAGCTGTATCGATTGGGGAAGACGCCGGCAACAGTCGAGCACATCTTCATCAGTCACCTTCATGCCGATCATCACTTCGGACTTCCGTTCTTTCTCCTTCTGTTCTGCTATCTCCACGAGAGGAAGGAGCCGCTGTACATCATCGGACCTGCCGGCATCGGACAGGCTTCGCAGCAGCTGTTCGATCTGGCCTGGCCCGGGTTGAGAGGGGCGGGGATCCTGCCGAAAGTACCCGTTGAGTACGTTGAAGTTGAGGCTTCCGGCAGCCTTTCCACCGGCTCTCTTGCCTTCGAAGCAGTGAAATTGAAGCACTTCGACATGGATGCGTTCGGCTACCGGTTCGCTCACAAAGGACGACAGATTGCGTTCACCGGCGATACCGGGCAGTGTCCACAGCTTGACAGCCTTCTGGATGGAGCCGACGTAGTGATTACCGAATTCACGCATGTCCTGGACGTCGACGATCCAGGCCACTTGAACGCAGTGGCGGTCACACAGCTCACCGACCGTCTGCGTGCACAGGGAGCGACGATTCTGGCGACCCACTTGAGCGGGGAGCCGGCCCCGATCGACGGGCTCCTCATCTGCCAGGATGG
>CAZDDA010000169.1:1737-5470 GCA_964504085.1 uncultured Thermotogae bacterium
GCATAGAGCGGAAGCGTTGCTGCATATGCCCGTCGATTCAATTCATCGTCCAGGTCGGGGTGCGCTCGCAGGAAGATCGCAAATGCCTCCTCTGGGTTCTCGCACGTGTAGGTGATCCCTCGGGCCAACCCTGCAAGAAGGGCCTGCAAGGCATTGGGGCGTGTTTCGATCAGCTCAGGGTTCGCTGCGAGGAGGATCTCGTATGTGTCGGGCACGCCGTAGTCCTCCTGAGGAAAGTAGATCGGTTCGCGGTCAAGCAGCTCCACCTGGATTAACTCGAAGTTGCGGAATGCACCGATTGCGTCCACCTGATGCGACAGAAGGGACAGCACCGTGTTGAATCCAACGTTCACGAGCTCAAACTGATCAGCTCCTACATCCACGGAGGCGAGCATCGTGCTCCACAAGGTTGGCTCAAGCGGAGTGAGCGAGTATCCGATCCGTCTGCCTCGCAGGTCGGAGAGCTTTTCGATGCCGTAGTCTGTAAGGCTGAGCAGCCCGCCGAGTGGGGTTTCGATCAATGCCCCGATCGCGATGAGCGGGAGACCTGCTGCCTTGGCAATGAGGAAGTTGATCTGGGGGGTGAGTGCGACATCGATCGTCTGGGCCGCGGCAAGCTTCACCGGGTCGCTGGGATCGGCCGGGATGAGGATCTCAACTTTGACCCCTTCCGCAGTGAAGTACTCCAATTCCTGAGCTACATAGAGCGGAACGTGATTGGGATTGGCGAAATAATCAAGGATAAGGCTGATTTTGGCGGCGCGGGGTGCGGACAGCCAAAGGCCCAGAAAAATCGCGATTCCCACAAAAAGAACAGAGACTGCAATGATTGCGATATGGCTTCTTCTTACCCTCATGATCCAATGCCTCGTGTCCTGTAATTCTCCTCTCCCGCTGTGCGCCACCGCAGCAGCCGCTGTTCAATTATGCGAAGCGCACCGAACAGGAGCAAGCCGAGCAGGGAAAGGGTCATGATCGATGCAAACACCAAATCGATTCGCAACAGCGCGTTCGACTGAATCATCAAATATCCTAGTCCTTTCTTGGCACCGATCCACTCACCGATCGTCGCACCGACGACGCTCAGGGTAACCCCGATCTTCAGCCCCGAGAAGAGGAAGGGCAGGCTGGCAGGCAGGCGCACCATTCGGAAGATTTGCCGCTCGCTCGCACGCAATGACCGTAACAAGTCGATCGTCTCCTCGCCCACCGAGCGGAGACCATCGACCGTGTTGACGACAATCGGGAAGAAGACAATCAACGCAGCCACGATTGCCTTCGACCAAAGGCCATATCCAAACCAGACGACCAACAACGGAGCGATGGCAAAGATGGGGATCATCTGTGAGGCGATGATCAGAGGATAGATTCCCTGCTCCAACGCCGGTGAGTAGAAGATCAGAAGCGCAAGCCCAATTCCGCCGCCGGCGCCGAGGAATATCCCCAATCCGATCTCGAGGATCGTCGTTGCGGCATGCGAGAGCAGAAGCGGAAGTTTGGTGAAGAAAACGAATAAGACACGGGTTGGCGGTGGTAGAATGTAGAATGGGACATTGAACAGGTGAACAGCTCCCTCCCACAATAGCAGAAGAAGGATCAGGACTAGGATTGTGCGGCTGTATGTGCTGATTGATTTAGCCATCGGCTTCCTTTGTGTGGATGAGATCGAGAATCTCCCCTTTCAGAGCCACGAACCGATCGGAAATGCGAGAGCGGGGTTGAGCGAGTCTGACTGCAAATGCTTGCCGAACATGTGCCGGCCGATCGGAGAAAAGGTAAATCCGATCGGAGAGGAGGATCGCTTCCTCTACGTCATGGGTTACCAGAAGAATCGTTTTGCCGAGCTCCTCCCACACCGATCGCAGCCACTCTTGCATGGTTGCCCTGGTGAGCGCGTCAAGAGATCCGAGGGGTTCGTCCAACAGGAGGAGTTCCCTGTGGGCAAGGAAGGTTCGGATGAGGGCAAGGCGCTGTCTCATTCCGCCGGAAAGCTCGGCGGGATAGTGGTTTTCGAACCCCGAAAGACCAAAGCGGGTAAAGAGCTCCCTTGCTTCGGCACGTGCCGCTTCGCGGGGACGACCATCGATCTCTGAGGCAAGGATCGTGTTTTCCAGAGCCGATCTCCACGGCAGAAGCGTGTCGCTCTGCGGCATGTACGCCGCTTTTCCTCGAGGGTCTATCCTCTGCGCATCGTGGAGGATTTCCCCGGAGTCCGGCGCCAGGATTCCCGCCAGAATCTTGAGGAACGTCGTCTTTCCACATCCCGAAGGCCCGATGATCGTTACCCAGGTCCCCTGAGGGACATCGATCGATACGCGGTCAAGAACCGGAATACGACCTCCGGAAAAGACAAATTCCTTGGTGATTCCCTCGGCTTCGATAGTCGCTGCGGGTCGTGAAATTGTTGCTTCCATGCTCCCCTGGGGCAATCGGCTGGCTCCCCTCCTGCGTGGTCGTCTCGTCGTGCTTTCTCCCTGCGCCTCGTGTCGACTGGGGTAATTCTAGCAGTGCGGGAGACATGATCCCAAGTCGCTTGGCGCAGGGTCGCCCGCATGCCGTATACAGTGGTGCTTCTGGGGTGTTGCCGTACACACATCCTTTAAAAGGTTTCCTGATGTCGAACCGCAGAGGATTGACGAATGGGCCGCCAACGTGAGAGAATGGTAGCGTGCCTGTGTAGGAGGTGGGGACATGCTAGAGTGCACAGACGGAAAAGACGTGTCTGGTCTTCTACTTGCTCGTACAGCGCAACTCAGCAACAGGTCATTGGGGGTTGGGATGAACCAGATGAAAGAAAACCACCTTCGAAGGGGTCTACTCACCCTAACAGCGGTATTGGCGATGGTCTTCAGCCTCGGTGCTTGTGTTCTCGGTCAAGGGATGGAGTCTCCGTGGCTGTGGGGGCCGAACCTGGGGGCGATCGGAGAGAACTACGTGGCCATTTCGTGGAACACCTCTCGGGCAGTGGGTGTCGATCTCAACTACGCCAAGAAAGAGTTTTATGACGCCGCCGAGACGTGGGAGGAGACTCTCGTTTTCGAACCGCATGAAGGAGTGGCTGAGATGTGGTTGCGGGACTTGATGCCGGGGACAACCTATCAGTACCAGGTGGTGGTCTACGAGGGGGATGCAGTCTACCCAAGGCCAATCGGAAGATTCACGACTTCTAGCGACCAGATACGGGGGTTCTCCTTCCTCGTCTATGGCGACACGCGCTCCTTTGTCGATCGTCACAAGCTCGTTGCCGATACGATGGCTCGGGATGAAGCGGATGCTGCGCTGGTCATCAATACCGGCGACCTCGTTGAGTCTCCCACCGTTGATCGGTTTAGGGGGTTCTTCGGGGCGATCGAAGGGCTGGCGCGATCGCACCCCTATCTTGCTGTTGTTGGGAATCACGATCGCGGACACGCGAACTACTTCGAATTCCTCGCCCTTCCACCAGGGGGTGGGGAAGCGGGCGAGCAATGGTGGTCATTCGACTACGGCAGCGTCCACTTCGTGGGGCTGGATTCAAATGTGCTTGCCGAAGCGGATGGCGTGATGGAAATGCAGCAACAGACGGAGTGGTTGGCGTCCGACCTTGCCGCCTCCGACGCCCGGTTCAAGGTCGTGTTCTTCCACTACCCGATTTTCAGTTCCGCTTGGGAAGAGGGGGTGGAAGAGTCGCTACGCACACTGTGGGAGCCGATCTTCCTTGAGCACGGGGTGGATGTGGTATTCACTGGGCACA
>CAZDDA010000170.1:0-5448 GCA_964504085.1 uncultured Thermotogae bacterium
TGACGAGCGGGATTTGGACAGTGACGTCAGGCCGGATGTCGTATTCGACTCGATAACAGAGGTATTGACCCTGTTTGGATCCAACACCGAATCTGTCTGACGCCGTGCCTTTTCGTGTTTATGTCGATGACCGAAGTTAGTCAAAACGGCTTCACATTCTTCGTGAGCCCGTGGGAGTCGGAGGTTGAGCATGCCGGAAAAGATGCTCTTTTCGTGGAGTGGCGGAAAGGACAGCGCACTCGCGCTACGCGAAATTCTCAACAACGGCGAATTCGAGATCGCGGCCCTGCTGACGACGGTGACAGCGGATTATGACAGGATCAGCATGCACGGTGTGAGAAGGGTCTTGCTTGAGCAGCAAGCGAACTCCCTCGGGTTTCCGCTTGAGATCGTCTCCATTTCGAAGAACTCTTCCAATGAGGAATACGAGGCCAACATGCGTCGCGTTCTTTCCAAACACTTGGCGGCCGGCATCTCCTCCGTCGCTATTGGAGACGTGTTCCTGGAGGACGTGAGGCAGTACCGGGAGAACAACCTTTCAAAGATAGGAATGAAGGGGATCTTCCCCCTGTGGAAACGGGATACCCGCAGGCTGGTCCACACGTTCATCGATCTGGGCTTTGAAGCGATCATTACCTGTGTGGACTCACAGGCCCTCAGCAAGGACAATGCCGGCCGAGTTCTTGATGGGCAGTTTGTGGACGAGCTTCCTCCTTCGGTCGATCCGTGCGGGGAGAACGGAGAATACCACTCGTTTGTCTACGACGGCCCAATCTTCTGCAACAAGGTCGAACACACCGTGGGAGAAGTCGTTCTCAGGGACAACCGCTTCTACTACTGCGATCTGGTTCCACAGTAGGAGAGGAGGAAATCAGGAATTACAGCGGCGAGAGAGTCTACCGTACTTTTGTTGTGTTTATAAAGAGGAGTCTGACAAAACGAATGTCTTTTTTGGACAAGTCTGGGAAAGATCACCGCGTCGCCGAGGAATTCGACCGGCAGGCATCGAGGTACGATCGTTCGCTGACGGTGAGACGCTATCAGTCCCGAACACAGGCCCTTGTGCTCGATCACCTATCGCTCAGACCGGGAATGTACGTGCTCGATCTGGGTTGTGGGACAGGCACGGCGAGTCTTGCTGTTGCCTCCAGATTGAACGGCACAGGGAAGGTTGTTGGTGTTGATGTTTCGTTGAAAATGCTGCAGGAAGCTCGGCAGAAGCTTTCTCGAAGCGGGCAAACCAACGTGGAGTTTGTGCTTGGAAGTGCCCACGAGTTGGAGTACGAGGCCACATTCGACGTGGTCTTTTCCACCAACACCTACCATCATTTTGCCGACAAAACTGATATCTTCCGCCGCGTGTGGCGGTCCCTAAAGAGTGGCGGCTGCTTCTGGGTCCAAGACTTCTGCAGTGACTTTCTCCTGATGCGCGGCTTGGACCTTCTGGGAAAACTAGGGGAGCGGGCTCACGTTGGGACAACCACTTCCCACCACCTAAAGACGCTCTACCAAAGCACAGGATTTGTTGATGCGGAAGTCACCCCCCTCAAGCTGAATTGGCTCTGGGGAATCATGATCGGGAAAGGGGTCAAACCGCAGCCGGAGAATTGAAAGGAGAAGCGATGGTCAAACCAAGGGTTATTGAGACAACGGAAGGAATTCAGGGCGAATTCGATGTCATCGCCTACGACCGAATGATGCGTCGCCTGCGCGATCGCGGGTGGATCGAGACCGCGGAGATTCTTAAGACCGGGATTACCAACGGGGTTGCGCTGGAGATCGGCCCTGGTCCGGGGCATCTTGGCCTGGATTGGCTTTCCAAGACCGAAGAGACGAGTCTCGTAGGGTTGGAGATCAGCGCCAACATGATCGCGATGGCAGAGCGAAATGCGCAGGAGGCAGGCTTGAGCGAGCGAGCCGAATACGTGCATGGCGACGCGTGCAAGATGCCGTTCGAAGATGGAATCTTCGACGCCGTGTTTACCAACGGTTCGCTGCACGAATGGGCTGAGCCACTAGCGATCCTCAACGAAATCGCCCGCGTTCTGAAGCCCGGTGGTCGCTACTGCATCTCCGATCTGCGGAGGGACATGAATCCGCTTCTGAAAGCACTGATGCGGGCTTTCACGCGCCCCAAAGTGATGCGTGCTGGATTGATCTCCTCGATCAACGCTGCCTACATCGAACGGGAACTACGCGATTTGGTCGCTCGGTCCGAACTTGACCATCCTCAGATCAAGAAAAGCGTGATCGGACTAGCTGTGATCGGCAAGAAAGGAGACTCTTAACGAAACGTCGGTAGATCAGCGTAGGGGGGACTTGCTCTTGCATAGATTATCCGGCGACCTCACCGCGAAACATGGAATAGGTAAAAAAGGCATAGTAATCGGATAGATTCAGGATGAAATCAGGCGACTCAGGTCGGAAGAGGCGCTGATACTTTGCCCAATCCTCCGGTGTGAGTTCTGATTGTGGATTCCCCCAACGCATCTCAAAGAGTGAGGTTAGGGCTGCGCGAATCTCATCGCTCAGCGGGGCCTGTACTTCACCGACGAATGTCTGGGCCGTAGGCTCTTTCAACCCGGCCTCACGAAACCAGTGAAGCGCGCGAAAATGGTGACGCTCCGGTTTCGTACCAATGGTGAATGGAGCAATTCCCGCAGTGGTTGCATTTAAGCGAGCCTCCAATAGAGGATATCCCGGCAGCAGCTGTTGTGAAGACCAGAGGAGGATGGCGACACTGCCACCCGGTTTTACCACCCGGACTAGTTCCTTCAGCAGAGACACAGGGTACGCGGGAATCATTCCCACGCAGTCCACACTCCATGCCCAATCGAAGGTATCCTCATCGAGGAGAAGGTCGCTAACGTCTCCCTGCTTAAAGGAAATTCGTTCTGCCAGGCCGGATTCCTTGGCGGTCTTTGTTGCGTGGGCGAGAAACACGGGATTCATATCTACACCAGTGACGTGTCCGGTTGGCCCCACGGCATTTGCCAATAGGAGAGCCAGGCTGCCGGCTCCACATCCTGCATCCAGCCCTAGACTACCCGTGGGAAGTTGCAGGGCCTGGATCGCTGCCCGCATCACCGGCTGTCTCAGAGGATCGGACAGAAGCAATTTGTGCAAATAGTCTTGCGTCGTGGGCATTTCCTCCTCGCCGGCAAGTTCTGGGAGTAGACGAGCTGTTTTCCTTACAACGCGAGGGCGATCATTCCTGTGCCGAATACCAGTGCGCCCCCACCGCCGATCCAGAGGCTCGTGCTTAGTGGGCGAATCACCGGAACGCGCGCGCCGACCACTGCCTCTACCGCCACACCGGGCGAAGCTCCCCTGTGCCGAGTACGTACGCCACGAGGCGATAGGTTTCATCTTCGCTCTCAATGGCGAGCCCCAGCGTCTCTTGATCGATCCAGAACAGGGCCGCTGCCCCCTCGCTTCCGCGGACGCGACGGGTGTTCCATGTTTCCAGATCGAAGAGGAAGGCAGCGTTTGTGTCTTCCTCGATTGGGCCGATGTAGGCGAGAAGAGTACCGCCCGGAGAAAAGGTCGGTGCCACACCCTCTGTCGTGAGCCGCTCGGCCGACTCCTGGTCGACATCGATCAAGTACAGTGAAGGTCCGTCCACCTCGGCCTCTGGTGTGATGAGGACCTGATCGAACAGGGCCAAAGAAAGCCAACGGCCGGAGGAATCGATGTCCCACAGGAAAGAAGAAGGGAAGAGGAGGAGCGTTTCCTCCATCTCGCTGCCGAGGAAGAAGGAAGCAATCTCCTCGATACTGCCCGTGCTTGGGTCGTACGTAGCCACGTGTGCCTTGCGCAAGGCTCCCTCATCGGCACCCCGGATGATCGTGAGGGTCGATCCCGGTCTCGCTGGCCGATAGCTCAGGACGCTCTCAAGCAGCTGGATGTGCGTATTGGTCTCACGGCTGTAGCGCATGAGATGTCCTGTTGCCTCCTCGTCCACGCGCAGGTAGGTGATGTCTCCCTCAGGGGTAAACGCAGGATCGATGATTGCTTCCTCGGAATAGAGGAGCATCGCGGGCTCGCCACTTGGCTCTACCTCAATCACCCACAATGTCCAGGAAAACGGATCTCCCCAATACCCTGACTCGGTTTCGAGGTACACGAGCTCTTTCCCATCCGGCGACCACGCCAACGCTCCGGCATCTCCAGCGGTGGGCACTCCCTCCAACCGGCGGAGGTCGCCATCCTCGACGAGGGCAAGGGTCGCTTCAGTAGGAAGGAAATTGTATGCCCCCTCCTCATCGAGAAACAGGGCGATCGTGCCGTCCGGTCCAACGGCCGGGCGATTGAACGGCAGTCCGCAACCGGTCAGAAGCACCAGCAAAGCCAGCAACAAGATTCTCGCTTTCATGCCTGCAGTCTAGGGGGCTATTGACTAGAAATCAATCGGTCCGGTTGAACCTTCAACGCGCTTGGGGCTCTCTATCCTTGAGAAGGTGCGAGGCAACCTGGCTGGCCTTCAGATTCGCTACGTGAAGGGCAGCGTCTTCCAAGAGGCCCACAACGAATCCGGCTGCAAACGCATCCCCGGCACCGGTCGAGCTCGTGCATTCGATGCCCTCCACTTGGCAGCGATCGCGCTCGGCCCCTCGCCAGGCGAGCGAGCCTTGTTCGCCCAAGGTCAGTGCGCCCGCTGAGAAGTGGACAGCGAGGGCAGCGGCGATTCGTTCCGGCGTCTCCTCGCCCGACAGGGCTCGGCCCTCTTCAAGGTTGGGGAACAGCCAATCAACCGGCGCAAGCTCCTGCAGAAAGGTCGAAACGCCGAATGCGCGGATCAGGTCGGCCGGTGGGGGATCAACCGAGATGGTCATTTCGAGGGCACGGCCGATGTCGATTGCCCTGTGTGCGGCCTCTCGCTGGGAGGGGGAGAGGAACGCGTAGCCGGAGACATGCAGGTGCTGCGCACCACAAAACCATTCCTGCTTCACCCACGAGGCTTCGATTCCGTCGTTCGCACCGCGGGAACACAGCATCGTACGCTGCCCGCCCTGCTCCAGCGCGACGATGGTCCCGGTGGGAGAATCCACGCGCTTGACGTGCGGTCGGATGTTCTCGTCCTGCAGGGACCGAATGAGAAGCTCCCCTGCGAGATCGTCTCCCACGCAGCCGATGAACGTCACCTCGGCCCCTTGGCGGGCCGCAATGCGGGCGAAGCGCCCGGCCGAGCCTCCCGGTACCGTTTGAACCGGCGTGCGAACTTCTTTCTGTTGGGAGAATGATTCAGGCAGCGTAGCCAGAACATCGAGGTTGAGGTCCCCGAGGACGACGATGCGGATCATTTGCTCTGTCGCAGTCCGGCGATCGCCCCGGCCAGTGCGCAAACCCGTTGCGGATCGATCGATGCGTCGAGCATGCCGTTTTCCTTGAGAGATATCCCGACGATGAATCCGTCCGCCTCGCGGAAGGTGGAGAGATTGTCCATCC
>CAZDDA010000171.1:0-5421 GCA_964504085.1 uncultured Thermotogae bacterium
CTCCTTGAGGACTTCCCATCCATCCATGTCAGGAAGCATTACATCCAGCAGGACAATATCAGGCGTCTCTTGGGCGAATCTCTTCAAGGCGTTGCTCCCACTGGTGGCGGTGCTGACCTCGTATCCCTCTGCCCCAAAATAGTTCTGCAGAATGTCCACGATATCAGGTTCATCTTCGCAGATCAGAAGTCGCATTCCGGTTCCTCTCAAATTCGTCATAATCTAAACAGATAATACACTAAGATTGATCCAGGGGGTAAGCTGGATTCAAGCTGCCTGCTTTGCGGAAAGACACGCTTCTCGGGAGTGCGAGTCCACTGTGTACCGATTCTCTTACCGGTTTGCAGGATTGTCATTGGACCAATGCTCTTAGGTTGAAGACCCTCAGAAACCTACCGACTACAGACTCCCGGCTGAACTCTCGATAGTCTGTTCTGGATCCCGCTCCAAAAGACAAGCGGAAGGGCGCAGGTTCAGGCAGATGCCTCTGACTTGTTCTCTACTTTCTGGTTCCTCCGCAAGAAGGCGGGAACGTCCAAATCTTCATCCGGCTGAATTCGTTCCCGCTGTAGGGGGCGTTTTCTTCTTTCCTCTTTCTCGACAGGTTCCTGGAAATCGGCTGCGATCACCGTGATCTTAATACCATCCGTAAAACCTTCTCGTACGACCGCGCCGAAGACAAGGTCGCACTCGGTTGCCGCTACTCGGCGGATTAGGTCGGCTGCCTCTGTGACCTCGCTTAAGGTCATGTCCTCTCCACCGGTAACGTTCATGATCATTCTTCTCGCTCCTTGGATTGATCCCCCCTCCAAAAGAGGATTGGTGCTCGCTAACTTCGCGGCGGTCACTGCGCGCTGTTCACCGCGCGCCTCCCCCATTCCCATCATCGCCTCACCAGCGTCAGCGAGAACGTTGCGAATATCAGCAAAGTCCAGGTTGACAAGTCCGCGAACTGTTATCAGGTCGGAGATCCCTTGCACTCCTTGATGAAGGATTCCATCTGCCAGTTCGAACGCCTTGGTCATCGGCAATCCCTTGGCCGCTGTTTCCAACAGCTTGTCGTTGGAGATCGCGATTAGAACATCGACCGCTATTCGGAGTCGATCTATCCCCTCCTGAGCTCGAACCTGCCGAACCGTCCCTTCGAAGGTGAAGGGTCTTGTCACCACGCCGATGGTTAGAGCACCGTTTTCCTTGGCGATCTCGGCGATTACTGGTGCCGCACCGGTACCGGTTCCTCCCCCTAATCCGGCGGTGACAAATACCAGGTCAACTCCCTTGAGAAGAGCGGCGATTTCCCAGCGCGACTCCAACGCTGCCTTCTCGCCTTTCTCCTCGACGCCGCCGGTGCCTCGACCACCAGTGATGTCTAGACCGAGCTGGAGAGTCTCGTGGGCACGAGAGATCCCCAGGACCTGCTTATCCGTATCGGCAGCGATCAGCCTTACTCCCTGAAGCTGTTCTGCGCGCATGCGATCAATTGCGTTTACGCCCCCGTCGCCGATGCCGAGCACGACAATACGGGCGTTCGTCCCACGTTGCAGATGCTCCTCACGGGCTCGCTCGATGAGCGGAGGTTCGCCAATCAAAACTTGACGCGGGCCAATCACCCTTTCAATTATCTCTTCCAGCTTGGCCTGCTTACGCAAGCAGTACTCCTTCTTGAACTCGCTCTCGACAGAGATCGTAATCTGGTCTTCATCCAGGGTGATTGTCTGCGGGTCCTTTGGAAGGCACGCCCGTAGAATGCGGTCGTCAATTGCCGCTAACACCTCCCGCCAAAGTTCTCGAAGTCCCCCTTGCGAGGGGAGACTTCTAGTATTTCCCGTCTCTGACATTCTTTCTGCTCCCAGTAAGATTCTCTACAGTTGGGGGTGGAAAGTCAACAATCCCGCATGAGCAGTGAAAGGCAGCGAGGTTGTCGGACGGCTGGTGAGGCTCTACTATACGTAGCAGGAGGACATAGTGGACGCTTCCTCGGTTTGGTCCGTTCTGAAGTGGGTTTTGGCTGTACTTGCCGCCGGATTTGTCGGGCAGTTCGGCCGCGTGTTAGCGATGCGCCTGATTGAGCGGCGCCGCCGGGAAAGGAGTCGCTTCACCCCTGAGTCAAACGATGAGGGAAAGACGCCCTCGCCAGAGTTTCTTCTCGAACAGGAACGATTGAAGGCGGTGCAGAAGGTGGAGAAGAAACGGGCCAAGGCTGAACTGAAAAGGGCAAAGAAAGAGGGCAAGGACTGATAGATGATTTCGCTCGAAGTCGGTACGGAGCCTTGACCAAAACGCGAGCTATTCTTTGTTCTTGGCTGCTGAAACAACCTCCATCCCGTTGTAGTATCCGCAGTGCGGACAGGCCCGATGAGGAAGTTTTGTCTCGTGGCAGTGCGGGCACTCGCTGGAGGTAATGGATCTCATCTTCTGATGGCTGCGGCGCATACGCGCCTTCGAACGCGAGGTTCTATACTTCGGTACTGCCATTTTCCCTCCTACACTGGTGACCCGCATCCGCCGGGATATAGGGAAAAGTTTAGCGTACTTCGTCAGAGGGTTCAAGGTTGAAGACCAGAGTCACAGGACCGTCGTTCACTGACTCTACTATCATTCTGGCCCCGAAAGAGCCGGTTTTTACGGAAATGTTTTCGGCTCGAAGGGCTTTCACAAATGCGTTTAGAAGGCGTTCTGCCTCCTGAGGTGGGGCGGCTTCGCTGAAGCTTGGTCGGCGACCCTTGTGAACGTTTCCATACAGAGTGAACTGAGAGACGACCAGGATCTCCCCTCCCGTATCCTGCAGGGAAAGGTTCATCTTTCCTGCCGTGTCTTCGAAGATGCGAAGTTGAACGATCTTCCTTGCCCAGTGGCCGAAATCCAGGCCATCGTCGCCCTTTCCAATCCCAACGAGCAACAGAAGACCATTGGGAATAGAGGCGATGATCCTTCGATCAACGTGAACCCTGGCTCGATGTACCCGTTGCAAGACGATACGCACCGCTAGGCCTTGCGTTGCAGCTGTTCGGCGTAGTCAATTAGCCGTTCCATGTCCTCTTTGCTCAGGGAAGAGGTCCGCGCCAGCAGGCGTAGCTCGAGGCGTTCCCGCGTAACCTCGGCCTGAATCTGCTGGTGAAATGCCCGTTCCACCAGACGAGTAGCCCGACGGTTGGCATCGCGATCGATGAAGTTGACTCGCCATTGAGGGAATTCGTTAAGTAGGCTCTTGGTGACTTCTATCAGGTGTCTTAAGTGTGGCTGCCGAGTTTCAAATACACCGTTTAGGTGGTTTGCGAGGTCTTGACTTCCGGTGAAGAAGATCACCGACTGAGGTGAGTAGGCAAGGGCATGCCGACACCCTTCGATCAAGGCCCGATAATGTGCAACCTGTATGGCGGCCCTCCCGATTAGTTTCGAAATCTCTTCGACAGCGTTCCCGTCTTTGTCGGTAATGGCTATCCCGATTCCCGCTTCACCGGGTTCACCACGTGTTGCACCGTCCACTGAAACAAAAAGCTTGTCCATCCTTCTTCAGTGGGCCCACCAGGATTCGAACCTGGGACCGACCGGTTATGAGCCGGTTGCTCTGCCTCTGAGCTATGGACCCAAAGATCCTTCTTCGCACTATAAGTGGAATAAAAGCCTCTGTCAAGGAACGATCTACAGCATCTTGCGTGCATGCCAAACGTGCTTTCATCGACTGTGAGCGAGAAGGGGAATTGGTTGGATCGAAAGCTAAGTTCGGAGTCGTATCGTGCCGCGTTTCGTTCTTAGATTGTATGCGATGGATTGATCTTTAGTTCATGAAGCCTCCGAGATTTGAGCGGTATTGACATCGCGTTGGGGGATTCTTATACTAAGAGGTGTCTCTCCACACAATATTGGTTTGGTTGGGGCTGGCACAGATGCCACCACAGGGCTGTGCCGGGAAGGTTTGTGGGACTGCAAAGGGCCGAATATCCGCTTTGTGAATCTTTACAAAGCGAATTGGTCTGCTTGCGTCATAAGGAGGATTCATAGTGAGAAGAAAAGTGGGGCTTTTGTTACTGGCAGTGTTGGTCGTGGGGGTTGCTGGGTTTTCACAGACGGCCGCAACGGTGCGTGTGCTGGAGGGAGGAGTAATCCTTCTCGACAACTCCGGACCCGCCGCTGCAAAACTCTCGATCACGTTCGATGCTACTGTTGCTTTGACGACGGCTGACATCACCGTGTTCGGTGGTGGCGTAGCGACGCTGGTATCAACTTCCAACACCTTCGTCTTCGTTGACGTGGCGGTGGGCGTCGGTGGGACAGTGCAGATCGTCCTGCCCGCGGACGTTGCAGGTGCGAACGTAACTGCATCGACGTTCTTTGAGTAGCGGCCACGCGCCGTCCATAACAGGAAGGGAAGTACTGGAAGGGAATAAAGGCACCGTTCTTTTTAAAAGGAGGGCCGTAGATTGAGAAAACTACTGCTTTTGTTAGGTATCAGTATGGTGGTTTTTGGGCTGGTGGCGGTCGCTCAAACGAGCGTTCCAGAGACACCGGGCGCAATGGTCGGCGGTACGATAACGGTAGGAGTGAGCCAGACGTTCATCGATCTTGATCCTCGTGTTATGAACTCGGTATACGATGGGTACATCACGGATAACGTGTTCGATCCTCTCGTCACGTACGATGCGGAGACACTTAAACCCATCCCCCACATCGCCAAGTCGTGGGAGACGGCTCCGGACGGATCGGAGACGACGTTCTACATCAACGAAGGCATTACGGCAACCAACGGCGAAGTGATTGACGCTAACGACGTTGCATACACGTTTAACTGGATCATCGATCCGGCGAACGGCTCGCCGAACGCGTCGGAGTACGAGTTCCTCAAGGAAGTCGTTGTCCTGGATGATTACACCTGCAAGTTCGTCCACAAGTCGGACTGGATCCCGTACTGTCCGGGAATTACCAGCGAGACGACTTCGGTCGTGCCCATGGACACGGCCGAGGAGATGGGCCCGGAGGCGTTCAACCTGGCCCCCATCGGCAGCGGGCCCTACAAGTTCGTGGAGTGGGTCGTCAGTGACCACATCACCCTGGAGCGAAACGAAGACTATTGGCTCGTCTATCCCAACCTCGACAAGATCGTGTACCGGCCGATCCCCAACCTCGCGACGATGATGCTCGAGCTCGAAGCGGGCGGAGTGGATATCGTCGATAACATTCCGGCCCAAGACGTTCCGCGCTTCCAGGCCGACCCCAACGTGGTGGTACAGCAGGTTCCAGGCCTTTCGTTCTTCCACATGGGCTTCAACCATTCGCATCTTCCCTCAAGCGACGTCCGCTTCCGCAAGGCGGTGTACATGTCGACCGACTGGGATGCCGCGGTTTTCTCGATCTTCCAAGGGATAACCGGCATCAGGGCGTACGGGGTCACCCCCGCGGCGCTGTGGGCGAACGACCGCGAGT
>CAZDDA010000172.1:0-5411 GCA_964504085.1 uncultured Thermotogae bacterium
GTAGAACGAAAAGGAATCAAGGTGGGGGCCCGTTTCACACGGGCTCTCACCATCTTATCTCGTAATGTTGCTCGCAAAGAGGGGACGGCCAGGATGTATGGGTATCTGATTAAGCGTTTGTGCCAGGGGGTCATCCTCCTTTTCGTTCTTGCTTCGGTGACGTTCTTCCTGTTTGAAGCCTTGCCAGGCAATCCGGTCGATGTGATGATTGGCCCAGGTGCGCCCCATGGGGTGAGGGAAGCGTTAATTGCTAGGTTCGGCTTCGACCAACCGATACTTACCAGATACACCAAGTACCTCAATAATCTTCTCCACGGGGATCTAGGGTGGTCATACGTGTATTTCCAACCAGTAGAGAATATCATAAAAGACAAACTCATTTATACTGCCGCGTTATTCTTGCCAAGCGCTGTGCTGGCGTATGCATTTGTCTTAATCGGGATCCCTTTCATTGTGCTGAAAAGAGGGTCCTGGCTCGAGAAGATCACGGTTCAAATTATCGTCCTTCTGCGGTCGTCTCCCCTCTTTTGGACGGGCATCTTCGCGCTGCTGATCTTCAGCATCGGACTGAAGTGGTTTCCTCTGGGCGGAATGAGAACCCCTGGAAGCGGTTCAAGTCTTCTTTCTGTGGACTTCCTAAGGCATTTGGCGCTACCTTGTCTTGTCTACGCTGGCTACTTGGTTGGTCTGCCCGCACTTTTGCTGAAGGAGAGGATGGAAGCAGACTTGGCGAAACCCTACGTGGATGTCGTGCGGGCAAAAGGGGTACGCAGTTCGGTCATTATCTACAAGCACGTTTTGAAGAATTCCATGCTGCCAATTCTCACGACGGCAGGAGCAATCATTGGGATTGCGTTGGGGGGTCAACTTGCCATAGAAGTTGTTTTCTCATGGCCGGGCTTAGGGCGCGCGATCGTTAAGGCAATACAGACAAGGGATTTCGCGATTGCCCAAGCGGTCTTTCTCATCATTGGAATGATGGTTGTGTTTGCAAATCTCCTGGTGGATCTTTCGTACGTGCTAGTGGACCCACGGGTGACTCATGACTAGGCGTACTAGAGCAAAATCCCCTCGTGCCCTGATGAAGAAATATCGCGTTAGCACTAAGGTTGTCTTTTCCCTAACTGTCCTGATTGTGTTCATCGTTCTGGCAATATTTGCCGAAGTGATTGCCCCGTATCGGCCGACAGGGACTGCCGATCGGAGTAGTGGGATCTTTGAAAAACCTTCGGCGAGTCACTTTTTGGGGACGACCTACATAGGGCGCGACGTTTTCAGCCAAGTTGTCTTCGGCACGCGCGTCTCTTTGCTGATTGGCCTTGCCACCGCTTTTCTGTCAACCCTGATCGGGACCGTAATGGGGCTGCTGGCCGGTTTCTTTGGCGGAAGGGTCGAAACCCTCGTCATGCGAACCGTCGACTTCTTCTACGCAATTCCGTCGCGGGCATTCATTATCATCCTGGTGATTGCACTGGGCAATTCCGTATTGGCACTCATTCTCGCTATGTCAGCGATGTTCTGGAGGTCTCCCACTCGTGTTGTGCGTGCAGAGACGATGATCCTGAAGAAGAACGACTACGTTGAGGCTGCCAGAGCGATTGGCGTTGGTCATTTCAACATTGTGGTGCGACACATATTTCCGAATCTGGTCCCCATGGTATTGGTCTACTTCGCCATCACCCTGGGATACGCGATGATCGCAGAGGCCACTATATCTTTCCTCGGATTTGGGGCCGTGAACAGCCTTTCATGGGGGAAAATGCTCAATTTGGCATTCCAAACGGGCGGCCTAAGCAGAGGAGCCTGGTGGTGGATCGTTCCGCCGGGGTTGTGTATCGCTCTGTTCGTGAATTCGATTTTCAATCTGAGCACATGGCTTGGGGGGATGCTAAAGGTGCAACGTATGTCAACTATTTAGCAGCAGTTGATGGAAGGAAAGAGGGGAAGCGCTACTACTGGATGAAGAAGGTAGTGCTGACGCAGGATGGCGGGAGAAAGGCCCAAAGGATACACGCTTAAGAAAGGAGCGAAGTGTGACTCAGTCGAAATCAGGAATGAGCGAGCCGCCGCTTGAAGAAATACTGCAGCCGCGAACGGCCTGCCTGATCGTTCATGACATGCAGAACGATTTCATTCACGAAAACGGCAAGTACGGTAAGACCGGTCAAGCAGTGGATGTCAGCAACGCGATAGACAACATCGTCGGCCTCCTGGAAGTTGCGAGAACGGCTGGAATTACACTTTTGTACACGGTCTTCACGGCGGCTCCAGAGTGGAAGACCTTTTCAGCGCCTATGCTGCAGGGTGTAGTGAAAGGCGATAGTGCGGAAGCACCCCCAACACTTGATGGCACTTGGGGATGGAAGGTAATCGACAGGCTGACGCCGAAGCCTGAAGACTTCCTCATGCGGAAATACAGAGTCGATGCCTTTGAAGGGACACCTTTGGACCTCTTCCTCAGCTGTAATCGCATCAAGACCATCGTGCACACGGGGATTGCCATTGAGCGGGGTATTGCGCCCACAGCCCAGAGAGCATTCAATCTCGGCTACTTTCCTGTAGTTCCAGTCGATTGCGTTAGCCCGCGGAAGAAAGAATACAGAGAAAGTGGTCTCAAGTACCTTGAACAATGGGCGCGTATGACCACGAGCTCTGAGATCAGGGATGTGTGGCTGAAGTGACCTTGCGTGGTATGGGCTCAACAGGCGATGGGAGATCTTGGTGTTGCCGTCGAAAGAGGGTGCCGCTGTTGTGCAGGCTGCGGGAGCGCTTGGAGTAGTTAGGAGGAGGATGATGAGTCTGAACGTAACGTTTGCCGGCCTAGAACTGAAAAACCCTTTGGTGGCCGCCTCTGCCACTCCGACTCATACCTATTCCTGCTTGCAGAAGGCTACTGCGATGGGGGCGGCAGCTGTTGTCCCCAAGTCAATTGTTACGCCCCAAAAACCTGGGGTTAGGACGGGTTTGTCTCCACGTCCGCGACATCATCTCATGAATCGCGGCATTCACTACGAAGAACCCTCTGCTGAACGTCGGGATTCCCTGTTTACGCTGATGGGCTCAGCGGAGCCGTATCCAACTCCGGAGGAATTCGAGCCCATCATTGCGAAATACAAAGCAGAGATACAAGAGCCGATCATTGTCAGCATAAGCGGCCCCGAGCGCGCCTATGGCGAATGGAAAAAGCTTGCCAGGCGAATGGAGAAGGCAGGAGCGGACGCACTAGAACTCTGTCTTCACCATGTCCCGGCAACCGATAAGTTGGATCCCCATCTTGTATCAGAGATCAAGGACGTAGTCGATCTTCCGATTATTGCAAAGACGAGAATGGCAAGCGAGCGACCGGAAGTAGTGGGCCCCGCGCTGCAAGAAGCGGGAGCGGATGCGATTACTGCAATCAGCGGCCCAACTTTGCGAGGACTTGAAATCGATGTGGAGAGGCAGCGTTTTGTTCTGCAACCTGCTTTCTGCAGCTTTCGGGGTCCATGGTACAGACCAATAGGTTTGGGGTGGATTGCACGACTTGCACAATGTGTAGACATCGATTTGTCCGGCGTAGCGGGTGTGGTAACTTGGCATGATGTTGTGAAATACATTCTAGTTGGTGCGACGACCGTTCAGGTCTGCAGCGCGATCTTTGCGTATGGGTATGAAGTCCTAAGCGAAATGGTTACTGGGCTGCAGCAATATATGGAAGAGAAACAGTATAGCTCTATCACGGAATTCAAGGGAGTACTACTCGACGAACTCCGCGAAGTGGAAGCACTTCCTTCATCTGAGACTATCGTGGCGGTGGTCAATCAAAAACTATGCATAGGATGTAAGAAGTGTGAAGATACGTGCTTTTATGATGCTATTCATATTGAAGAGAAAAAGGCCTTTATCTCCCCCTCGTTATGTCAGGGGTGTGGGCAGTGTATCGAGCGTTGTCCAACTGGCGCGATCGTACTGCATGACTGGTATGACTGATGGAAAGTCACCACGGAGTTTGAGGGAAGGAGGCATGTTCTGACCCAATCCTTGATTGCCGAGCAAGGGAAAGGCTTTCACAACGCCTGCCGAGAATTTGATCGGACATACAGGGACATGCGAAGGATGCTGGAGCTTTCCTAAGTTGGATCGTTGAGCAAATCAGAGAAGTAGGTGGAAAATCGAAAAGAGGAGGAGTGAATGACTGTAAGAGTTGAGACAGACGCCAGCAAATGTAGAGGCTGCGAGATGTGTGCTTTGGAGTGCGCGCTCGCTCACGTTGACGCCCCAATCCCTGCGAGGGCAAGAATCAGTGTCTTCCAGGATCTCGGGGTGAGTACGCCTCGCATCTGTGTGCAGTGTGAATCGCCAGCATGTGTCGAGGCCTGCGTGCAAGATGCATTGTACCTCGATGAAGACAACGGGATATACAGGGTTGACGAGGAGAAGTGCGTAGGTTGTGGTGCGTGCGTAGCGGCTTGTCCTTTTGGCGCTATCCGAATGGATCCTGTGACAGAAAAGCCTCTCGTCTGCGACTTGTGCGGTGGAAATCCAAGATGTGTGGAGGTTTGTCCGTTTGATGCACTCACGTGTGTCAGGAAAGAAGACTCTTAGAAAGAGGTGTGAAACGCTATGTCTAATTTGCCAGGTGGTTATGCGGGTAAATGCCTGTACGTCGATCTGACCGCGGGGAAGGTTTCGATAAAGCCCTTGAATTTCGGCGACCGCCTAAGGCGGTTTATCGGCGGGCGAGGAATGGGTTCGAAGACCCTGTACGACTCGGTCGGGCCGCAAACGGATCCGCGGGGACCGGAGAATGTCCTGATTATCTCAACCGGTGTGCTCACAGGCTCTCTCGCTCCCAGCGCATCTCGCGCGGTGTTCACCGGCAAGTCTCCTCTAACAGGTATTTTCGGTGACGCAAACATCGGTGGGCACTTCGGCCCGGAGCTCAAGTATGCCGGGTTTGACTACGTCGTGATTTCAGGGAAGGCTCCGGAGCCGCTCTATCTGTGGATAGACAACGGGAACGTCAGCCTTCAAAGCGCGAAAGATCTTTGGGGGAAGGACAGTTGGGAAACGCAGCGCCTTCTGAGAGAAAAACATAAAGATGACATGATTAAGGTGGCTTGCATCGGGCAAGCCGGCGAAAACGGTGTGGCGTTTGCCTGCGTAATGAGTCACGGTCACGCGGCGGGACGAACCGGAATGGGTGCGGTCATGGGGTCGAAGAACCTCAAGGCGATTGCGGTGCGGGGAAGCAACCCTGTGCCTCATGCAAGCCATGAGCTCACGAAACGGGCGGGCAGGAAATTTGTCGAGTTACTCAGAAACGACCCGTACGCGTGGATTCAGGCAAGAACTTACGGAACAACCATGTGGCAGGACCACGCCTACGAAAAAGCGAGTTGGGGGGTTAATAACTACCGGCAGGCAAGGTA
>CAZDDA010000173.1:0-5368 GCA_964504085.1 uncultured Thermotogae bacterium
GGGAGAAGGAGTGTTGGGAAGTGCGTTGTACGGTGACAATGATAAGGCTCTTCTTTTGTTCCTTCCCGCCGGTGGAACGGTCAATCCAGCCAGTCGCGAGACCGTTGAGGCACGCGATCACTACCTGAAGATG
Organism: uncultured Thermotogae bacterium; assembly: GCA_964504085.1. Taxonomy (GTDB): domain Bacteria; phylum Bipolaricaulota; class Bipolaricaulia; order UBA7950; family UBA9294; genus CAZDDA01. Next base: position 134 of record CAZDDA010000173.1, read on the forward strand.
GAGGGGGCCGGGGTTTATCGAAGTGCGGTTTCCATGATGGAGCGATCCACGTGTGCAGCACTCGCCTCCGCCGGTCTTCGGCTCTCCGACGTCGATTGGCTGATTCCCCATCAGGCCAATATCCGCATCATCGACTCGCTGGTTCACCGACTGAAGTTTGACCGAGAGCGGGTGATTACGAACCTGGACCGAGTGGCCAATACCTCCACTGCGTCCATCCCAATCGCTTTTGACGATGCACTTCGCTCGGGGCAGGTCGTGCGCGGCGACATCGTCGTTCTCACAGCTTTTGGCGCTGGTGCAACCTACGGTGCGGTGGTGATGAGGGTCTAGCTGGGGGATTCTTGTCGTGAAGAGGACAAACGCATCTGTTGGGAAAGTCGCGTTTCTGTTTCCGGGGCAAGGAACGATTCCGGATAAGAGCCCTCCGTCCTCTAGGGTCGGAGAGCGTCTGTTTACCCTGGCCGAGCGGATGGGGCTTTCCTTGCGTGAGTGGGTCGCGGCAGGGAGTGTTGATCTTCTTCAGCGGACCGAGTTTGCTCAACCGGCAATCCTGATTGACAGTCTGGCCAAAGCGGAGGCATTGCGAATGGCGGGGTTTGAGCCATACATTGTTGCTGGCCACAGCCTGGGAGAGTACGCCGCCCTAGTAGTAAGCGGTGTTCTCACCCCAGAAGAGGCGTTCTCGGTCGTGGTCGAACGAGGGCGTCTGATGGCCGGAGTTAACGGCGCGATGGCGGCGATTGTGAAACTTTCGCTGGAGGAGGTCTCATCCATCTGCGAGCAAATAAAGCCACAAGTGGTCATTGCCAATTGCAACGGTCCACGACAGGCGGTGGTCTCCGGAAGAGAAGAGGGTGTCAACCAAGCGGTGGAACTGGCGCGGGAAGCCGGAGGTCGCGGAATTCCTCTGCGGGTATCCGGCCCGTTTCACTCTCCACTCATGGGTGACGCCCAGGCCGCCTTAGCGTCGAAGATCGAGTCGATCGGGTTCAAGACCCCGTCTGTTCTTGTGATTTCTAGTGTGAGCGGAAGCGTGGAGATGGAACCGAGCCGGTTGAAGGAGCTTCTGTTGACACAGATCACTGCTTGTGTACGCTGGGTAGACGTGGTGAAGGCCCTGGTGTGCGAGGAGGCGACCGATGCTGTGGAGGTCGGCGTAGGGGAAGTCCTCACCGGTCTTGGTATACGAATTACTTCGCACACGCGATTCATGACGTACAAGGAGGCGCTCGATGGGTGAATTTGATGGCCGGGTTGCGGTTGTCACGGGGGGAGCATCGGGAATCGGCAAAGCGATTTCGACGCTGTTGCACCGGGAAGGATGTTGGATTGGCGTTCTTGACCGCGACGAGGCAGCCGGGATGCCTCTTGTCGAAGAGCTTGAGCAGAGCAGCTTCCACTGTGTGGATATTTCCGTCGTCAGCCAGGTGAAGGAGGCCGTGCAGTCGATCTACAAGCGGCACGGTCGAATTGATTTTCTTGTCAACAACGCTGGGATCGCGCGCGACCAGTTGATCCTGCGGATGCGCGAGGAGGATTGGGACCGGGTGATGGGAGTGAATCTCAAGGGTGCCTACAATTGCATTCGCACTTGCCTGCGCTACATGCTGAAAACCGAGGGAGGATCAATTGTGAACATCGCCTCTGTTGTCGGAGATACGGGAAACGCGGGACAGGCCAATTATGCGGCATCAAAAGCCGGCCTTATCGCACTGTGTCGAAGTGTCGCCAAGGAGGTTGCGTCTCGCGGTATCCGAGTTAATGTGGTTTCTCCCGGGTTCATCCGCACTCAAATGACAGAGGCGCTGAGTGACGAGATCCGCGCTTTATATCTTGCTCGCATCACCTTGGGGCGAGAGGGAACACCTGAAGAAGTGGCTGAGGCTGTTTCGTTCTTGCTTTCAGCCCGCGCTTCATATATAACAGGGCAAGTTATCCATGTCAATGGAGGGCTCTACCCCTAGAATCCAAATCAAAGAGGGAGGTGTAGGAAGAGATGAGCGAAGTTGCTGACAGGATAAAGACGATCATCTCCGAGCAGCTGATGGTCGAACTGGAGGAGGTCACGGACGAGTCTTCCTTTGTTGAAGACCTTGGAGCCGACTCTCTGGACACCGTGGAATTGATCATGGAGTTCGAGGATGAGTTTGGGATTGAGATCTCCGATGAGGATGCGGAGAAAATATCGTCTGTAGGAGAAGCAATCGCCTACCTAGAAAAACTGGTGGAGCGAAAAGGCTCCTAACCCTGCTGTTGGCAAAGAGGGGCAGCGGCGACTCGTTTGTCCCTTTTTTATTTCGGGTTCCTTCCCCTATCATGACATCGGGAAGTGCCCCCCATGAAAAGCTGGGCTCGGGACTGTTTGGCGAGAGGGTGAGAATCCATCTAGTCCTTCGAATCGAAACCACGATTTTAGAGATGCATGCAAGGCTTCTCGCGCGATCAAACGCAGTGGGGAGTACTAGCCGGTATGTGATTGCTGGGGAGGTGGGCCTAGGTGAGCGAAATTCGATCTTGTACGGTCGAGTCCTTCTTGGCCGAAGTCGCCTCAGCAAGTCCAACGCCAGGAGGAGGAAGTGTCGCCGCTTTTTGCGCGGCGGCGGCGGCCGGTCTTGCCTTAATGGTATGCGCGATCGGATCAAACAAGGGAGAAAACTCATCGCTTCGAGGGCTAATCGTTCGGTTTGAGCGTCTGAAGGAGACATTCCTTGATTTCGCCGACCAGGATGCAGAGGCGTACAACGCTGTGATGGAAGCATATCGCCTTCCTAGGAATACGAACACACGATTTGAAGCAATCGATGTGGCCCTACGCCATGCAGCGGAGGTTCCGCTTGCTGTGGCAAAACACTGCCTGGAGCTTATGGAGCTTCTCGTGCAACTTGCTTCACTCGGTTCACGATCGTGCATCAGCGACATTGGAGTAGCGGCACTCCTAGGAAAGGCAGCATTTGACGGTGCCCTGCTCAACGTGGAGATCAACCTGGCTGCCATGAAAGACAACAAAGTGGTTGCGCAAATCACCGCACGCAAGCACGACACCTTGACACGGGGTGCGGATTTGGCTGAACAGGCGCTTTCCTGCGTACGGGAACGCATGAAATCCTGAGGCACACCGTGCGTTGTTCGGAATCCGTTACCGGCTTGGTGCCTTAGTCATGTCGTACATGTCTTATAAGGATCTGTAGTGCACTATGTGGTAGGGGGAATCGGGCCGATGCGTGAAAAATCCCTTGAGGTAGCAAATCGAAACCGCCCGGGAAGCTTCTGCGTGCCGGACTGCACGCGGAGAAAGGGGCGCGCTGCAAGAGGCACCAGCACGATCCAGTCCCCCGGTTCGATCGCCGAGTGGAGGAAGTCATCCTGACCAGGATCGAGAGGGCGTTCCCAAATCACGGATTTCTCTCCGAGGAAGGAACAGCCAAGCAAAAAGGATCCCCCTATTGCTGGGGAATTGACCCACTCGATGGAACAAACAATTTCTTACGCGAATACCCGCAATTTGCGGTCTCGCTTGCACTGAAGCACGGGCAAACCTTACTTGTGGGATGCACTTGCGATCCTTCGCGAGAGGAGTTCTTCACGGCAATCCGTGGTTCGGGAGCATTGCTGAATGGGAAGCGGATGCAGGTGAGCTTCCAAGAGTCTCTCGATGGGGCGCTACTCGGGGCGGGGTTTGCCCTGCGTCCGGAAAACGCACCCTGATGACTCACGCCGCCCTGAAGCGCCTTATTCCTCGCGCCCGAGCGATTCGCGCTGCGGGTTCGGCCTGTCTTGATCTTGCATACGTCGCTGCCGGGTGACTTGATGCTACATGGTACATCTCTCTTTCCTCGTGGGACGTGGCCGCTGGCCTTCTTCTCTATTGAAGAAGAGGGGGGAGCAGGTGAGCGATCTGGAGGGTGAGCCTCTGATCGATCCCGAAGCCGGTATCCTTGCCACGAACCGCTGTATCCATACGGATATGCTCAAGATTCTTCAGTATGGGATAGGCCTGCCCGATTCGACTGTCTTCCCGAGCGGTCAACCTGCTCTCTATTCCAGGACAATCCCGAATAGGTGCGACACTCCCTTCTCGCTGCCGTTCTCGTGGATGCGCTGCAGGCACCGAGGCGGCATTGTTCGATTCTGCGGCAAAATCCTTTTGTTATCTAGATCACCGACATCTGGCCCCTTGTTCTGCTAAGATGAGGCCTTGAAGTGAGGGGGCTATAAGGAGGTAAGAATGCGTGGCAAGACACTGCTGCTCGTTGGGTTTTGTGTGTCGCTCTTTTTTTCGCTTGTCGCCATCGCGGCGCCGGATAACATCGCGCTCATTCTCGATGCATCGAACAGTATGAACAAACCGTTCGACGGCGATACCCGCTTGGCAGCGGCAAAGGAGGCACTGGTAAGGCTTTTTGGTGTGCTTCCCGATGGCGTTAGCGTCCGACTCTCTGCGTACGGCCATCGCATCGACCGGGAAGACCGTGTGGCAAGCTGCGAGGACATCGAGCCGCTGTTTCCGCTCCGTCCGTTTGATCAGGCAGCCGCGGAACAAATCACGGCGGCACTGGAGCAGATTGTTGCGAAAGGATTGACTCCGCTCTCTAAGGCACTGACGGAGGCAGGAAATGCACTCGCTGGTGTTGAGGGGGAAAGCGTCATCATCTTGGTGAGCGACGGAGAGGAGACCTGCGACGGGGACCCGCTTGTGGTCGCCCACATGTTCGCTGAGATGAGTCCACCGATCGCCGTTTGCGTGATCGGTCTGGGGGTGGATCAACAGGCTCGGGAAACGCTTCAGGCGATCGCGGAGATCACTGGCTGTGGGTACCGTACCGTTTACGAAGCCGAAGAGCTGTTTGAGGCGTTGTTTGCAGTGGTTGCCCCTCATGAAATCGTGACGGCGCTGCCTGCTCCGGCGATCCCCGCCCAGTACGCCTGTTGGGGGATCACCAACGTGATCCGCGGAACGGAGGCCAACGACAACCTGTACGGCACGCCAGGTAATGATCTGATATACGGCCTGGGTGGGAACGACCTTATCATGGGCCTTGGGGGAAACGATATTCTGCTCGGAGGTGACGGAAACGACATCCTCGAAGGCGGAGACGGCTCCGATGCCCTTCTTGGCGAGGCAGGAAACGACATCCTGCTTGCTGGAGCGGACGATGACATCCTCTGCGGAGGACCGGGAGACGACTCACTGGAAGGCGAGGCAGGAAATGATGAGATGTGCGGTGGTACAGG
>CAZDDA010000174.1:0-5342 GCA_964504085.1 uncultured Thermotogae bacterium
GAAAGAGCCCACGCTCGGACCTTCGATCCGGCGGACCTTCACCGCACCCGGCCCTCGCCCTCGTTCCTTGCCCTTGTCACTTGCCCTTGCTTGCCGGGCAAGATGCCCGGCCTGCCACGACGCTTCTCTCCTCGCGCGAACCACGAATATCGAATTACGGCCCCTATCGAGACTGCGGGTAGGATCGACAAGGGGATAAGGCGGGACCCTGTAGGAGGGGATTCCCATCCCCGATCGCCAGGCCTCCCGTTCGCCCTGAGCGGCCGCCGGGCTCGCCCGGCGGCCTGTCGAAGGACAAGGGAACAACGTGTCCGAGCAAGATGCCCCGCGGCTCGGGATCGAGTCCCCGGAATCCCGCCATACGGGCTCCTTGCAGATTGAGACCCTGTTGATGACTGAAAAACGTCAGCCGGTCGAGTAAAACACACGAGCCGTCGAGCCCGGCAAATGAGGTGCCGGACGTTTCCGCGTCTCTCCGTGCTTGACATTGTGAGGCCGCGGGAGTATTGTCTTGGACGTTGAGGGTGGGGTGGGGAGGACGTCGGGTGGTGGCGGAAGATCCAGACGACGATGATCTACACGCACGTTCTCAACCGTGGTCCGGCCGGAGTTTGGAGCCCGGCGGAACAAGATACTGATAGTTGGATGACACCGGGAGCGCTGATGAGGCTGTCGCGGCTGCGTGTCCAGAATCTCAGATCCATCGCGGACTCCGGAGAGTTTGAAATCCAACCACTCTTCGGCATGGTCGGGGAGAACAACTGTGGGAAGTCGAATCTCCTCCGGGCTGTCGACGTACTCGTGTCGGCCGGCGCTGGCCGGCTTGCAAGAGATGATTTCAATGATCCGTCAGCCCCGATCATCATCAAGGGCTCTTTCGACTCCTTGACTGATGACGAGAAGAGGCGCTGGAAGTCATACCTCGTAGAGGAGCGGCTAATCCTTGAGAAACGTGTCGCCCTTTCGACAGACGAGCGCAGGGGAAGAGAGAAGACCACAGCGGAATTTCATGGGTATCGGGCTGAACCAGCTCCGATACACCTCTCTCTGAAGAAGATAATGAAGAAGCACGGGGGTCGCCCGAAGTGGGCCGCCATCGTCAAGGAGGCAGGACTGCCCGACTACTTTCTCGCGGATGGCAAGTGCAATAAGGCCGACTTTGAGAAGGGTCTCGAGCGCTACCTTGCTGAGAACGACGTTGAGTATGATCCGCTTGACCTGAGCACAACGCAGGCCCTGGGCTTGCAGAGCAATGTTGTGGCAAGCCTCCCCTCCGTCTACCTTCTGCCAGCCATCACGGACTATTCGGACGAAATTGATCGACGGTCAAGCACGTCTACGTTTCGTCGGCTCATGGGTGACCTCTCTGAGCGCATACTCAAACATGACCCACGCTTTGTAGAATTGCAGGGAGCGCTTGAGACGATCCGAGGACTTCTGAACCGAGTCGACGCTGAAGGTGCACCAAAGCGAATCGACGCACTTGCCCAGATCGAGACCAAGATCGCTGGACTACTCCGCCGCGTAATGCCGTCGGTGCAAGGGGTCGCGCTCGCAGTTGAGGTTCAGAATCTCACAGATCTGTTCTCAGCTGGCGTGAGTCTGGCGGTGGACGATGGCGTCAAGACGGACGTTCTCGCGAAGGGACACGGCCTCCAGCGGTGTATCGTATTCACCCTTCTGCAGACGCTGATTTTGAACGAGCGCAATCAATTGGTGGCTGGTGCTACCCTCGCCGTTCGGTCAGAACGTCCAATCATTCTGCTGATCGAGGAACCAGAGCTCTACATTCACCCACAACTGGGCAAGCTCTTCTTCGACGTAATGCGAGAATTCAGCAAGACGGATCAGGTGGTTTACAGCACGCACTCGCCTCTTTTCGTTGATGCCTACGAATCTCAGCAAGTTGCGTTGGTTTCGAAGCCTTCGGTCGCCGAGGGAACGAAGGTCAAGACATGCGACATGTCTGCATTCGCAGGCCTGACAGAACGAAAGGTCTTCAAAGGCTTCGCAAGACTGAACCCCGCCATCAACGAGCTGTTCTTCGCCCGGCGCGTTCTGCTGGTCGAGGGAACAGAGGACCTGATTGCGATTACCTCTGTCCTGCAGAACATTGGGCGCATCAAACAGCGCGTTGAGGAAATGGAGTTGTCAGTGATTCCTTGCGGTGGCAAGCAGTCGATTCCGTTCTTCCAACGTGTTCTCAACGCATTTTGTATTCCGTACAGCGTACTTCACGATTCAGACATTGAGGACGGTATGCCCGAGGACAAGAGGAACGTTGCGCTCAGAGAGAACGACATCATCATGACGCTCGCGAACGGGCAGCCCGTGCATACGTATCCCATCAAGCTTGAGCGGTCCCTTGGACGCGCGGACCACTTTCGCGATCAGTACGATGCACACTGCTTCTTTCTCGACCCGCACAACATCACAGCCGAGGTCGAATCTATCGTGAGGACGGTAGTAGCATGACTGCTGCTTGGCCGTTGCCAGACAACCGACTGCCGGGGGCGGTGCTACGCGCCGCCGCCGACCGGGAACGATAGACGGGCAAGTCGATAGCACTTGTGGGAACGGATTGACGACATGAACCACGTTTTGAACTTCCTGCCTCATGGCTGGATCGGAACAGTTGTTGTGGAGGCTTCGGGGACGTTGCTAACCTGTGCGAGCGACTACTCCGGTCCCCGCTGTCTCTTTCCCATGAGGACAGTCCAGCGCGACAGATGCGGAGCAAAGCCGGACAGTAACATGGTGTGAAGCCTGACAGGATTGACTGCACAAGCTGGCAACGCCTGGTCCCCTCGCCCACGGTAGAGGGTCCCGTGTCGCTTTGCGTCGCTGCCCGCAAATACGTCTTGGTGTCAAGCTGAGCTCTCGATAAGGGAGGAAGGAGGGATGTATGGCAGACAATCAGAAGGGCAGGGCGGACGGGGAAGAGTCAGAAGTGCGCAAGTCCACTTCCCCTCTGATATTCATCAGCCACGATTCGCGAGATGCAGAACTTGCCGAGGCCTTCAGCAAGCTGCTCCGAAGCGTGAGCGCCGGAATGCTGAAGTCGTTTCGCTCATCGGACAAGAAGGGCAAGGAAGGAATTGAGTTTGGCGACGAGTGGTACAAACGCCTGATGGAGAGACTGGATTCTGCCTCGGATGTCGTGTGCCTTTTCACCAAGCGGAGCATCGCTAGGCCGTGGATTCTCTATGAGGCGGGCGTTGCGAAGGGGAAGTTGAACAAACCGGTGCTTGGCTTGGCGCTGGGCGTTTCCTTGAGCGCAGTTGGTACCGGACCTTTCTTCCAGTTTCAGAACTCAGACGACAGCGAAGTCTCCCTCGTCAAGTTGCTTCACCAACTAGCGGATCGCGTGCCCTCTCTAGAGCTCGACAACGATGTCGTAAGGACACAGGTTCAAGCGTTCAAGGAGAAGGCTGACGAGATTCTGTCGGCAATGGACGAGAGTTCGGGGGACGATGAGGCTCCATCGGATAGTGCCGCCGCTAAGATCCTCGAAGAAATGAAGGTCATGATTCGTGACCTTCCGGGACGTATTGAAGACAGGGTATCGGAAGGCGGACCGTCGAGAAGGCGTCGGAAGCCTCGGCGATTTCACCCGATGATGTTTGAGCGCATGATGCTTGTCTCAGGGGAAGAGAATGACCCGATTGGTCTACTTGTGATAGCCAGTCTGGTTCGGGATGATATCCCTTGGCTCTATGAGATCGCGATGGAAGCCTACCGGACGATCAAGTCGGGAACGATCAGGGATACAGAACGCCTTCTTAAGTCCATAGAAGACTCCGAAAAGATGATAATGGTCAGTCCTCTGATGGAAGAATTCACTGACAGTCCAGATTTGGACATCATGATGCGTGAGTTCCCTCGAATGCTGCACCATGTAATCACTCGCATGATAGAAGAGAAGAGGCGCACGTCGAGAGAGAAGTCGTGAAGCCGCGTCGGACAACGGCATGCACCTGACGCGCTCCGCGCGCGGATGATGCAGAGTACGAGGCGATATAAGATGGACGATGTTGCGCGTCGAAAAGAGGTCTTCGCCTGGTTTGGAGGAGCGACCTATCACGCGCAGTGTTTTGAAGTGGAACTTCAGTCCCTTCTGTTTCTGACTTACCGTCTCGACCATCCCAGCGCGCCGACATCCGCGCTCGACGATGTTGACTTACGACTCTCGAAACAGAACCTCGGTTGCCTTCTTCGGAAACTCGCGAAACACTTCACGCTTCGCCCGGAATTCTCCGATCTCCTCAACACGTATCGCGAGAAGCGCAACTACCTGATGCACAGATTCTTCTTCGACAATGCATTCAATCTGCCAAGCGCCGCGGGTTGCGACTTGATGGTGAAGGAACTCAGGAATCTGGCGCGGACGTTCAGGGAGGCAGATGCGATCGCGCAGGTAATGTCGAAACATCTGCGGAAGCTGGCTGGTTGGTCTGAAGATCACGTGGAGGCGCTTGTTCGAGTCGAACTCGAGAAGGATACTGACCGCGATGGGGAAGTCACGTAGCAGCGGTATGCGGCTGCGGGCGCTCCGCGGCGCCGCTGAGGTAAAGCGCTAACCGGCAACTCGAAAGGAGACGTGCATTCTGGGGACGCGATACGGGTTTAGGATCAAGGGGGATCGAGGGGCAGCGCAAAGAACGCAGGGAAGTTCCGGGAGCTGTGGGCGAGAGCCCACGCGGGAGGCACCCTGGGCACTGTCACGAAGGTTTCCTTAGGTATTCTGTTCCGAGATGTGCAAAACCATGTACTCAGTATCTAGACAGCGTGTCACCGATCTACCTGGAACAGGAGAGGACGAATGGACCCTCTGTACTACACACGGATCGCGATGACTGGCTGGGTCTTCCTAGCAGTGTTCCTTGGCTCTGTATTCCTAGGAGATCCGAGCAAGGTACTGAGCATTCTTGAATGTTCTAAGGATAGTACTTCTCTCATGGGTATCGTGCTGGGTGCGATTGTCGGCATTGGTGCGCCCCCAGCAATAGGTTTCTTGACTCAGTCTATCTCGTCCATCGCCATGCATCTCCTTAAACACCAAATGTGGAAGTACCCTTCGGTAATGTCATTTCGCTACGAGCCAATGAAGAAGAGGACAACCCCCGAGTCAACTGTAACCGTCAGACAAGGTTCAGCCGCCTTCCACGTCTTGTTCTATTCATCAGCAGACAAAGAGTTGATCCAATGGGCCCGTCGCCGTCGCACGCAACTCTATGCCGCCCTGAATTCGGCAATCGCTATTCTCATGGCTCTCGCTCTGGCTCTGCGCTTCGTGAGGCCCATCTCGTGGGAGTTCATGATAGTCTGTGTATTGACTGCGG
>CAZDDA010000175.1:0-5302 GCA_964504085.1 uncultured Thermotogae bacterium
GATTATATGGCTTGAAGCATCTCAGAAAATACCCCGCTCATCCCGGACCCTGCGCACAACTTACTCCCAAGGAAAAGGGGAAATAAGATTTCCCACACAGGCTGCTAGGCAGCGGCGAAGTCGCCGTAGTCTTCCCCCAGATGACTACTCCAGGAGAGAAACTCGCCGATGCCTTCTGCACTGACGATTGGTACGGTGCGGACGTATTCGGAGTCCAGAATCCTCCACAGTTCTACCGGGTACATACGAGCCTCTTCGCCGCTGTGCTTCAGGCTCGGTGATTGATGGTACTGGAGATTGGTCCAAGTCCGCTTCTCGAGACCTGGGAAATCGTCGTCCACCTCACCCGTCCCGAGGTCTCCTACAAGTAGGTTCACCGGACTTATGAACAGTTCTGCAGTTGTGACGATAGCAGGGCTAATGACAACGTACTGCCTGTCTCCGAGCAACTCAGGATGATGAAGGAAGAGCTCTGCCAGCCCGTTGACGCCGCGAAGGACCTGCGTAGCCGCCTCCTCGATACTTCCCCTACCACTCTGAGCTACGTCGCCCTTTGCGCCTTGTCGACGGACTTCAAGGGCGATGTGATAAGCGTCGATCTCTTGGGTCGAGCGGATAGGCGCTGAAGAACACTCGCTTTCATTGCGCACCAGCCGTTCCGCGAAGTAGTACTCCCTGCTGCGGTTTCGACTCACCCTAGGAGCTTTCGCAAAGCACCAGTTCGCGACTGCAGGGTTTGCACGTTTGCACTCAACAACCATGATGTGCGGATGCTGGCGGTGTCGCAGTATCAAATCGATGCGTGTTCCAGCGCTCGGGGTCTCGACGGGAAACTCGGCCGCAATGAACTGCCACGGGGAGTCTCCCTTCTCATACAGGCGTTGAGCCTCACCACATACCAGGTACTGGAAAGTGTACCCGTGCCGATTCAGCGCTTTCCGAAACCCAGCTGTCAGGTCATCAAGGGGATCATGGCTTTGAGGCATCCCACTTCCTTCGATCGAGCATCCACTGCCATTCTACACCATTGAATAAAGAAGTAGAGGATTGAAAGAAATTCCGGGGACATAGTACGAAACTGGCTCCTGCAGTCCCTCGAATGAGTATCGGGTCCCCAGAACTCCAGCCGCGGTTCTGGAAATGCCACCCCCGACGCAGACACAATTCTTGTCAAGCTCTTACAGTGCCCATGCGCAGTAGATGGTCTCATTCCTTAGTTCCTGTGAGGACCATCGTCGAGCTTCAGCCCAGGGCAGACGCGTTCCGATATTCGCAGCGGGTTTCGGCGCTGTGCCTGGTCACTATTTCCAGACGACGCGTCCAGTAAGTGTGAATGCGCCATCCTCGGAGCCGGTATTGCTGCTCCAATCCACTTCGAATTTCCGTGTCTTGGCGCCAACTGCCAGGGTATCCCAAGACCAGTAGGCAAGCTTGTATCCGATGTAATCGTCGATATCAAAGAAGATCGGGCCGATTAGTGGCGGTAGGAGCCATGTGAACCATGGATCTTCGAAGTGCTCGGAAGGCTCGTGGTCAGGTCTTCATTCTTGGTGTTTCTCGATTCATCCTGCCTTCGAAGCCGGTCGCTGGAGTCATCTCTTCGCTGTTCTCCGAACGTAAGGCTGCCCCGGACATCTGCAGAGATCCAGGGTGCTTGGCAGCGAGGCCGGCTGTGCAGTAGATTGACGTGAGCGCGCTAGAAAGGAGAGTGGAGCGATGTCGAAGCGAGGGTGTGCCTGTTTCGTCTTGGCGGCGGTGGTTGTAGGGCTGACAGGTCTGGTTGCAGTGGCGCAAAGGGCCGAGGTGACGACCTGGGCTGTTCCCACTGCCGATTGTCTGCCCGAAGGAATTGGGATTACACCGTCTGGGAAGGTGTTCTTTGCTGAGTACAGTACCGACAAGATCGGACTGCTGGATCCGACAACGAACGAGATCCGGGAGCGTGATGTTGGCGACGGACCATCTGGGCTCGTCGTGTCAGGCGAGGATTCCGTCTATTTCACAACGCGCCTGGATAACGCCCTAGAACTTCTCGTCTTCATCGGTGGGGGCAATCGCTGGCTGTTTCCTACCTCGAGTGGTTCTCCCAGGGCACTTGTGCCTGCTTCCTCCGGGCCGGGTTCGGTGAATCTTTGGTCCAATGAGCGTAGTGCCGCAAAGGTCGCACGATTTTCTCCCGAAACAATCAGCGTTACACTGCCTTTGATCATTGCCGAACCTGTTGTCGTTGCTCCAGACGTTATCCAGATTGACCCCGTTGTTACCTTGGTTGCGCCGCAGGCGTTTCCTGGGAACCCGATGCTGCCACCACCGATCTACTACAACCCCGGGGTGACAACCGGCCCATTCACCGAATGGTCGGCGATATACGAGAGTGAGGTTGTGGAAGACCTGGCGGTTGCACCGGACGGGCAGGTATGGTTCACTCAGACTCTGTCTCCGCTCACGGCTCTTGATCCAACTACGGATACAATGCTCGTCTATGGGCTGCCACCAGGGACAAACGCAGTGGGGGTCAGAGTGGATGATGGCGGCGATGTGTGGTTCACGGACGCCTCCCGCCCGGCAATCGGGCGTCTTGATCCGATGACCGGAGATGTGCACCTTTGGACGATCCCAGGCGGCAATCAACCGCTCGATCTTGGGTTTGACAGTGCCGGGAACGTGTGGTTCACGGACCGCGCAGGAGATGCTGTTGGTTATCTCAGCCCCGCGAGAAACGAGATGGCCCTGTATTCGTTTCCACTGAATACTCATCCCTTGCAGCTGGCAATTGACGGTGTGGGGAACGTCTGGTTCACCGCTGAGAGGGGGAACTTCGTAGCGCGACTACAGGTCCTTCCCATCCTCGGGCCGCCGCCCATTGCCCCGTCCGCAGCTACATTCACGGGCTACAGCATCTCTCAGGCAGGTAGCCGAGCCGATATAAGTGTCACGTACGCCTACGACGGTAGTATGGGGTTGCCTGTGTGGATAGGGGTTCGAGTGATGTCGGGAGGGTTTCCGATCCCCGACTTCTCGTATGCGCCTGTTCGTATCGATCACAGCGGAGGAGGAACGGTTCATCTGGATATTGAGTATCGCGGCACAGGGGCTGTGGATTCCGATGGGATCAGGCTTTTCATGTCTGCCGCTTCGGGTGAAACGGTTCTGGCTTCGCGGGAGGTTGAGTTTGTGACAACGTGGAGGCCGTAGCGATCGATTGACTTGATGTACTCTTCAATCCTTTTGCAGAATCCGGGGATGGGAGCCCCGCCAGAGAAATGCGTAGCCATCTCGGACAGCGTGCGCCGAGACATTCCACAACTGCCTTTATGCAGACGAGATGCGAGCTTGTTCTCTATTTCCCGAGCACTTGATATGGATCGCCGAACTGGGCGATGAGATCTTCCTCCGTGAATTCGCTTTGGCCAAAGACGATGTAGAGATGAAAGTCCGAATCATCGAGGAACTTGCCCGGGCCAACCTCGACAATGTAGCTCCCGGACAGCACTTCGAACGTGCCGCCGTAGATGCTGGCCGCTGTGGTTGCCTTTCCCGCCACCTCTTCGCCCGCCGAGTTGTAGACCTTGACACCGATCCACTGTTCCTGCTCGTCGATCAGGATGCAGGAAAGATATCCCGGAGCAGGCACGGTGATCGTGTACTGCTTCTTGTCGCGATTGCCCAAATTGAACTCCGAGTCGGAATTGGCGAGACGGTAAATGTGATCCCGGACCTCAAAGAGGGTCGCGAGCGAAGATGAGGTCGTTCCAGCTGGCGGTTGTGTAGTTGACGAGCCGGAGACTCCCGTGGTGAAGGTCCACGAATCGAACATTGCATTGGCGATGTCCGAGTAGGTATCGTAGTCCTCTTTGGGCGCGCTGTACGCCCACGAACAGAAGACGTTGCCGTTTGCGTGAGGGAAGATTACCTCGGAGGTTTTGAAGACGTCGCCCTGCAACGGGTATTCGGCCGTAAAGCCTATCCCCTGCAATTCTCTTCCATCGTCCAGACGCCATCTCCACACCTTTTGATCGTAGAAGTAGATTTCCTCTACACCGGCGACGAGTTGGCATTTGTAATCGTTCACCACGGAGATGACGTCCTCAAAGATCCCGCCGATCCTCGTCGAAGCGACGTTCTGGATCGTTACCGTGGCGTGATACGCTGGCGTTCCCATCCGGCCACTGAATACCACGGTGTACTCGGACGGCCGTTGATAGATCCAATCCGATGGATAAGAAAGGGCGTATCCCAGTGAGGCGTCTTGAAATTCCTTTCCCAAGTTCACGGTTTGGGCTCCGACGACAAGTCCTACAACGACTATTCCAACAGCACAAACTAGAACTGTCCGCATGGTTCCCTCCTTTTGTGCACGCGCAAGGGTGCCATAGTATATCCACCCCCCACCGAAGCGCAACGAGGTACCCATGGGTATTCCACGGAGACGACCAAGAAATCCGCTCAGTGGCGAGGGTCTGGGCTAATCCCCAGAGTAGCCTCTCTGTTATCCGCCCTTCGAAGTCGCTCTATCGAGGCTCAACGCTGAAAGACGTGAACGCTCATTGCGGCTTCGTCTGACCGCTTTTCGTGGTTCGACTCACACATCGTCGGCTCCATCCTTTCGTTTTCTTCTTGATCCGGGTTCATCAGCAGGCCTCGTTAGATCCCAAACTGCTGAAGATGGTGGTCGATGTGCTTGGCGGCGAGGATGCCCCATTGCCTGTGGCTCAACTTTCCGAAGACGGAATGTGGGGCAACGTTCTTGGCGTTGACCAGTCGTGAGAGCAGGGACTCGAATCGGGCGGTGTCTTTTTTCCAGTCCGACGGCTCCGTTGCTAGCATCTCTGGGACCGTCTTGACTTTTCCCTTCGGAACGGGGAAAGGGACGTAGAGCACGAGCCATTTGGCAACCGCCTTGGTGAGGAGACTACCCTTTGCTTCAGATGGAATGTCACCCAAAGCTACGGCCAATTGGTCCCCAATGTGACAGACCATCTCCCGCGCGCTCAATTTGCCCCACAATTGTCGGTGCTCCGGAGTGAGCCGTCGAAAACGAGCCAACAGTGTACGGCGATCCCGTTCGACAAGGATGGAACTCGTCATTCGACGACCTCCCTTTCTTGTTGCCGCAGCCTTTCAGAGATTGACGTTAATGGTACGGTACATCCGGTGACTGTCAAATCTTCTTTTTTACTCAAGCATGGAAAGCGCGCCGTGCCAAGTCCCCAGTTTATCAGCTACTGTATAAGTTCGACGATCAGTGGAGAATCGTCAGCAAGATCTTCTACGCACACGCCAGGCACAGAACATCACAGGA
>CAZDDA010000176.1:0-5292 GCA_964504085.1 uncultured Thermotogae bacterium
TCCGGTCAGCTGAAACTTTCCTAGGGACTTGTTATCTGCGGCCATCTTTCGCTCTCCCTGCACCACGTGTATCTCCACCGCTGGCTGATTGTCCTCCGCCGTTGTGAAGGTTTTCGTCTTCTCGGTAGGGATGGTTGTGTTGCGCTCGATTAGTGGTGTGGCAATACCACCAAGGGTTTCGATCGAGAGGGTGAGCGGCGTGACGTCAAGCAGGACGATCTCATCGACTTCACCGGAGAGGACGCCGCCCTGGATCGCCGCGCCGCAGGCAACCACTTCATCAGGGTTGATCTCTTTGTTGATCTTGCCCGGAATCCGCGACAGGATCAGCTCTTGGACCTTAGGAATCCGTGTCGAGCCCCCGACCAAGACAACCTGGTCGATGTCCCCCGCGCCCTTCTTCGCCTCACGCAGGGCGCTATCGACCGTTTGGATCGTTCGTTGCAGCAGATCGTCGACCATCTGCTCGAACTTGGCTCGCGTGAGCTTCTTCTCCATATGTTTCGGGCCGCCGGCATCGGCAGTGATGTAGGGAAGATTGATCGTCGTCTCCTTGCGGCTGGAGAGTTCCATCTTCGCTGCCTCCGATGCGTCTTTTAGCCGCTGCATGGCGCTGGGGTCATTGGCAAGATCGATCCCGGTGTCCTTGCGGAATTCATCAACCAGCCAATCCATGATACGGTGATCGAAGTCATCTCCCCCAAGACGGGTGTCCCCATCGGTGGAGAGCACTTCGAATACCCCTTCCCCGATCTCCAGGATCGACACGTCGAATGTCCCGCCACCAAGGTCGTACACAAGGATCGTCTGCTCTTCTGTTTTATCGAGACCATAGGCCAAGGAAGCAGCCGTTGGCTCGTTGATGATCCGCATCACCTCGAGGCCGGCGATCTTCCCCGCGTCCTTGGTAGCCTGTCGTTGCGAGTCGTTGAAGTAGGCGGGAACCGTGATTACGGCCTTGGTGACCTTGCCGCCGAGATGCGCCTCCGCGTCGGCCTTCAATTTCTGTAGAATCATCGCCGAGATCTGCTCCGGCGTGTATTCCTGAACCTTCCCGTCCATCTTGATCTTTACCCGGTGGTCGGTCCCCATCTCGCGCTTGATCGAGGCGACAGTATGCTCTGGATTAGTAATCGCTTGGCGTTTGGCCAGCCGGCCGACCAACCGTTCGCCGGTATCCGTGAACGCGACTACCGAAGGGGTAGTCCTTTCTCCTTCTGTATTGGCAATGACCTCCGGCGTCCCAACCTCTAGGATGGCAACGCACGAATTCGTCGTTCCTAAATCAATACCGATGATTTTCTCTTTCATGATAACTATTCCTCCGTCTTTGGTTTTCCTCTACTCACCTTGACCTTGCTCGGGCGCAGGAGGCGACCATTACGCAAGTATCCACGCTCGAATTCCTCAAGAACCATATTCTCCTTTTCATCACTTTCCACACTCAACAAAGCTTCATGCCTTGCCGGATCGAATCGCTCGCCGAGGGCCTCAATCAGAGTAATGCCCTTCTGATCAAGGATTTTGTCGAACTGAGCAAAGATCCGTTCGATGCCTTCGACAAAAGACGAAGCATCATTGTTTCCCGAATAACTCGTGAAGGCGCGTTCCATGTTGTCAAAAAGCGGGAGATAATCGAGGATTTCTCGGTCCGAGATTCGCTCTTCCATACTTTCCGTCTCTCGTTGAAGGCGCTTTTTGTAGTTCTCAAATTCGGCTTGCAGGCGCTTGAGGCGGTCGATGTAGGAAAGGATCTCCTCCTCCTTTTCGGCTAAGCTAGCCTTAAGACTCGCCAGATCGGGCTGTTGGGAATCTCTCTTTTGGACGTCCGTTTCTTCGAGCTTTGACGTGCTTGCTTCTTCTTTCTTTTCGTCAATCATTGTCTTTCCCCCTAAGTATCACGTGCAAGCTCCAACAAGTACCGCTTCCAAGCGATTGGCAATATAACTTGTCGCCGACAGCGTTTTGCCGTAGTCCATCCATAAGGGCCCAATCACCCCGATGACCCCGGCGTGTGGGCGATAGTCAGAAGTGACCACACTGTACTCCTCCATGCCTTGAAGTGGACAATCGCCAACTGATATCACCAATCCACGTTTGTCTCCTCGAACCTCGCGGATGGCTTCCCTGAATGCCACCCCATCCTGAAAGGCATGGATCAACCCTACGAAACGCTCCATGGCTCTATCAGGAGCGATTTCCTGGAGACCATCGGCGAGGTTGAGAACGCCTTCAGAGTAAAGCCGTTGGTGGATTTGCCGATCAAGGAGACGGCCCAGCACCAACAGTGCCTGCCGCACAGGTCTCTCGTACCATCCTTCCGGCCCTTCCTCGAGGGTCAATTTCTGCACGGCATCGAGCGTTACCCCGTGCAGGTTCTCGTTGATCAATTCCATGATCCGGGCAACCTCGTCCTCGGGAAGCTCCTCCTCGAGTGGAATCAGCCCGTGTTCGACGATGCCGATGTCGGAGACGATGACCAGCAAAACCAGTCGCGGGTTCATCCTCACCAGGACAACCCGATCAAGGCGGGTCTCCTCTACCCGCGGTGGGATGACAAATCCGGCGTAGCCGGTGATGTTCCCTACCAGAAACGCCGTCCGGCGCATTGTCTCTCCAACTTCCAAGCAACGAAGCTCATAAGCTTCCACAACATCCCCGCTTTCTCTCTTTGTCAGCTCGGATAAGTCGAGAAGCCAATCAACGAAAAAGCGGTATCCTTTCTTGGTCGGGATTCGTCCGGAAGAGGCATACGGCTTTTTCATGTATCCTGCGGCCTCTAAGGCGTTCATGTCATTGCGCACCGTGGCGGAACTGACACGTAGGCCGTAGTCCTCTAGGATCATTCTCGAAGAGACGGGTTCCCGACATCGAACATACCGATCAACAATTTCCTTCAATATCAACCTTTGTCTCTCTGGAAGCGTCATTTCCAATCTTAGCACTCGCTTGTGTTGTTTGCTAAATAATAGCCAGAGAATGTTTCGTTGTCAATGCAATGAGCTTTGGGCAAACAATCGTGCTGGGACAGAACTGAACAGACCATCCATTACCCACAGGAGGAGAGAGATAGAATGTTAGAAGCAGCCGAGAAAAGCTCCTGATCTAGCGATTCTTTGCAGGGCAATCAATCGCTGCTCGAAACAGGTTCCTTAGGCGTTCCGACCGCAGCAGTTCTTGTACTTCTTCCCCGAGCCACAGGGGCACGGTTCGTTCCGACCGGGCTTCTTGCCCCTCGCAACTGGTTTCCGCTTCGAGGTCGTCGCCGTGGAGCTCACTGTCCCTCCCGATGGATGGACGTACTGAACCTCTCTGTCAGAAGCAGTTTGTGGCGGCTGCGTCGACGTAGCAAGCCGGGGACTGAGAAGAGAACGGACAATCTTTTGCGCCGTCCGGGCAAGCATCTCCTGGAAAAGCGCGAACGATTCACGCTTGAAGGCGACAAGGGGGTCGGCCCCGCCGTAGGCGGTCCAGCCGATCCCTTCCCTGAGATCATCTAGGGTGTACAAGTGCGTCAACCAGGCCTCGTCAATCGTGGTGAGAACAAGGTAGCGCACAATCAACGGGAAACGGGGGGCAAGTCGCTCTTTTTGTTGCGCAAGAGCACGGCAAAGGTGATCGATGACGCTACCGCGGAGTTCATCAGGACCTTCCAGGTTCTGCTGCGTGATAGGCAGAAAGGCTGCAAGTTCATGCACCAGGCTCTCCAGATCCCATTCTTCTTTCGGCCGAGAGGCGCCTGCGTAATCCGCGATAAGCCCTTCAGCGTACTCTTCAAGCAAGTCGCGGAGGTACTCATCCAAACCATCCGCGGAAAGGGAATCCATTCGGTCGCGAGGCGGAAGGAGAAAGCGATCCCGCAAGGAATAGATTGCCTCGCGCTGCTTGGCTAGGACGAAATCATATTCCAGCAATCTTTTTCTGATCTCGAAGTTGCGGCCTTCCACCCGTTTTTGTGCTCTGCGGATGGCTCCGGTAAGAAGCTGGTGCTCGATTGCTTGTCCTTCTTCCATTCCCAAGCGGTTCATCAACGAACCGAGCCGATCACCGCCGAAGATGCGCAGCAGGTCATCTTCCAAAGCGAGAAAGAACTGCGAAGAGCCAGGATCTCCTTGTCGTCCAGCGCGACCGAGGAGCTGATTGTCGATGCGGCGGGATTCGTGACGCTGAGCACCGATGACGTGCAAGCCGCTCAACTCGGCGATCCCCTCGCCAAGCTTGATATCGGTACCACGGCCGGCCATGTTGGTGGCAACGGTGATCGCCCCTCGCTGCCCCGCATCCGTGATGATTTCAGCTTCCTGTTCGAGGTGCTTGGCATTCAGCACGTGGTGAGGAAGAGCACGCTCTTTCAACAAAGCGGAGATGTACTCTGATTTCTCAATCGAGTTTGTTCCGATCAGAACCGGCCGGCCGAGTTCGTGTAGTTCCCCCACTTCCTCGACGATCGCTTCAAATTTGGCCTTTGTAGTTCGGAAGATCAAATCAGGTCTTGCATCGCGAATGAGTGACCGATTGGTCGGGATGACGAGAACCGGCAATCCGTAGATCTGCTTAAACTCGTCCTCTTCGGTCTTCGCCGTGCCGGTCATTCCACAGATGCGTTTATAGAGCTGGAAGTAGTGCTGTAGAGTGATTTGGGCGAGAGTCTGTGACTCACGCTGAACCATCATTCCCTCTTTCGCTTCCAGCGCCTGATGGAGACCGTCGGAGTAGCGACGGTCGGGCATCAGCCTTCCGGTGAATTCATCGACGATCATTACCCGACCTTCTTTGACGATGTAGTCGCGCTCCTTCTCGAATAGGTGAAGCGCCCGCAAAGCCGTCTCCAGGTGGTGTAAGGTGTCCGTGTTCTCGGGAGCAAACAGATTCTCAACCGCCAGGGCCTGTTCGGCTTTGCGAATCCCTGAGTCGGTCAGCGTCAGCCTGCGTGTCTCTTCGTTGATCTCAAAGTCCACATCTTTCTTGAACCGACGAGCAAGGCTTGCGAATTTGCGGTAGCGATCAACCGACTGAGCCGTAGACCCGGAGATAATAAGCGGGGTGCGCGCCTCGTCAATCAGAATGTTGTCGATCTCGTCGATGATGCCGTAGTCAAGTGGGCCTTGCACCTTCTGGTCGACGGAAAGAACCATGTTGTCGCGCAAGTAGTCGAACCCGAACTGGTTGTTCGTCCCATAAGTGATGTCGGCCGCGTAGGCGGCTTTCCGCTGCTCGATCTCCATTCTTAATTGTAGAACGCCCACCGAGAGTCCGAGAAATTCATAGATCGGGCCCATCCAATCTCGGTCT
>CAZDDA010000177.1:0-5287 GCA_964504085.1 uncultured Thermotogae bacterium
GATCCACAGACCAACTACAAGGACGACACGCCACAGTGGGACTTCTGGTCTCAGGTGCCCGAGGCGCTTCACCAGGTGACCATCCTCTTCTCGGATCGCGGCATCCCCGCTGGAATTCCCTACATGAACGGCTACGGAAGCCACACGTACAGCTTCATCAACGCTGCGAGCGAGCGCTTCTGGGTCAAGTTCCACTTCAAGACCGAACAAGGCATCAAGAACATGATGCAGGACGAGGCCGACCGTCTGGCCGGCTCCGATCCCGACTACCACACAAGGCAGCTGTTCGAGCTGATCGAGAAGGGTGAGCATCCGAAGTGGACGCTGCACGTTCAGATCATGCCGGAAGTCGAGGCAGAGACTTACCGCTGGAATCCGTTCGATCTGACGAAGGTCTGGCCGCACGCTGACTACCCGCTGATCGAGGTTGGCGTACTCGAGTTGAACCGCAATCCGGCCAACTACTTCGCTGAGGTCGAGCAGGCGGCCTTCTCGCCGGCCAACGTGCCGCCGGGGATCTCCTTCTCCCCGTGCAAGATGCTTCAGGCACGTCTGTTCGCCTACGCCGACGCGCATCGGTATCGTCTTGGCGTCAACTTCGAGCGCCTACCTGTAAATGCGCCGAAAGCGGCAACCGCAAGCAACTACCAGCGCGACGGGCATATGCGGTTCGACGACAACGGCGGTGCATCACCGAACTATGAGCCCAACTCGGTCGAAGGCCCGAAGGCAAACCCGGCCTACAAGGAGCCGCCTCTCAGGATCTCCGGGGACGCCGATCGATACGAGCAGAAGCGTGGCGTGGACGACGACTACGTCCAGCCGGGGAATCTGTACAGGCTCTTGCCGGCCGACGAGCAGGAACGACTTATAGGCAACATCGTCGGCTCGCTCAAGAACGTCTCGAAGGATCTTCAAGGGAAGATGGTCGAGCACTTCCGGCGAGCGGACGCTGACTATGGCGACCGCATCGCCAAAGGCCTAGGCCTGAGCTAGGGAGGCAGGAGGGCGGCCATCGCGAGGTGACCGCCTGATGGCATCCCTAAAGGAGGAATCGGTGACCCGCCCCAAGCAACTGCTCTTCATAGCCGGAGGAACCGCTTCGGTCGGCATCGGAGTCGTTGGGGCCTTCTTGCCAATCCTGCCGACAACGCCATTTCTGCTTCTGGCTGCGTACCTCTTCGCTCGAAGCTCGGAACGCCTATACGGGTGGCTCCTCGGCAACCGCCTTGTTGGCGACTACCTCCGCCGGTACTACGAGGGTCGCTGCATGAGCGGTCGGCACAAGGCTGTCACGCTTGTGCTCCTCTGGTCTGTTCTTGCCTCAACGGCGGCTTTGGCAGCTGGTTCGTGGTGGATGAGATGCGTGCTCGGAGCGGTCGGAATAGCAGTGACCGCCCATCTACTGATGCTTCCCGGCGAGAGCACCACGCGTCAGTAGTCTGCGGAGGTCACTGAGCACCTTCCGAGGTTTGGAGCCTAGGGGACTGAATGTACAACGCATGCGCTAGTTGTTTCGTGACGAAAGCTGTTTGCCGGCATTCTTACATTGCTGCAGAACCCTCCCAACAAAGGTCCCTTTCCCTGTTTCGTGGTAGTCCAGGTTGAGCATCCCACGCTGCCACTTGTCTGCGCGTGCTAGAACACGCTACAGAAGGTTGCTCCGCGTACGTGTCTGAACTGCCATTCGATCCCGGTCGGAAGGTGTGTGATGCTTGTTACACTTGTGGATATCCGTTTCAGCGTGTTGTGCCCTTGATATTGAGCCGGTTCGCCTAATCCGTGTGGCGAAGTCGCTGATATCATTCTGATACTGACTTTGGACCCATTTGCGGGGTGAAGGTCGTCGTTGTGGTGCCTGGAGCGCGGGGATGCTCCTGGTGGAGCATCCCGCGTCCATTCTTCTGTTGCAACTGGTTCTATCGGGGGATCAGGTTGATGCCAGGTCGAAGCTCCTTGACATATGTAAGGTTCGCTTGGACGGATCGCATTCCGACTCTCTCGTAGAGCGCAGGTGCGCCGGTCTTGTTCTGCGTATCAACGGTTAGCAAAGCGCCCTTGACTCCGCGACTTGCAAGCCTGCTGAATGCCAGCAACAGCATCGCTTGGCCGATCCCGCGTCGTCTCCAGGCGGGCCTCACACCAACATCGGTGATTTCTCCTCGTGTCGAATCTCCTCTTGCCTTCTGATGGCAAACGCAAAGCCCGGCTATCGCATCGTCTTTCGCTGTGTCTATTGCCAAGAACCAGAGAGATGGATCGAAGTTATCCTTTCGCATGAGGTCGCGCCATTCCTGGAGTTCCACCTCGAACGGCTGCTCAAGAATGCCATAGTGTTTGGCAAACGCTTCTTGATAGGCTTTCACCAGCGCAATATCGTCTTCGCCTGGAACAACATTCCGAAAGCGAATGCCCTCTGGCGGAGAGACTTCACTCATTGGTTCCGAGAAATCGATTCTCATCCGATGGAAGGTTCGGCTGTGGTCGAAGCCATGATTCTCCAGCTTCTCCTGAGTGCAGAAGTCCTGCTCGGCTGTTCCGTTGACCAGTGCAATCCGAGCATCCTCTGGCGCCTTCGAGATAACCCGGCGAGCTTCCGACTCCATCCAGGAGAGGAGGTCATTCCAAAGCCACTTGGCATCATCGAAGCTGGGATGGATGCACTGCCAACCGAAGACATCTACGGGAGGATCCTTGACGTCGCGGACTTGTGCGTAGCCGATGAGTCGCCCATCTGGTGTGAATACCAGACGGCTGTCAGTTGAGAGGTCGAATTTTGGATGTTTCCACGTCCGAAGCGTCTGCTCGCACGTGTTGGGACGCCTCCCGAGAATGTTCTCTGCTCGATCGTTGTAGAGAGAGGTAGCTTGGTCAGCGTCGTCAGTAGTTGCAGGACGACGTATGTAGCCCTTGGGCAACCGAGTAGTCATCTAGCCTCCTTGAGTATTGGAAGGCCAGCGGCCGCTCAGGCTCTGGTTCAGCCAATCGGACAGATTCGTGCAACACGCTAGCGCTAGCTAGTTTGCTTGAATCCGTCCGGGAGCGACCGCTGACACTTGTGATCTTGTCATACGTATCACCCCCTTTGTTACGACGCCAGTTTCGGCGCCAAGATGAAGGCATTCTACCGGCCGCTGCATCTGACTGCAATAGAACGCTTTGGGCTGGAATCACGCGCTCAGGAATCGATTGCCATGCTTCTTGGATCTGGTCTGTGCTTCTTTGGTGCTTCAGGAGTTGCGACATCTCGTTGCTTCCGCCGTGAGGTCTTGCGCTCCTGGCTTGGCTTCTTCCAGCTGTCAAGACCGAGGAATTCCGCACGGGATTGCAGGACCGACTTCCGGTAGTGACGAGCGAGATGTTCCCTGCCCAGGGATATGGGCTGTGCTTGACAGATATCCGCAGAATCATGGGGGAGCTTGGGGACTGAATGTAGAACGCATGCGTTGGCTGTTTCATGGTGACGCCATGATCCGATCTGAGGGCGTGAGGCGAAGAAAGCCCCTTGGCATAGGCAGTTGGAGAGTGCGTCGCGTTCTGGGCTGTCAATTCTCAGTGGGTAGTAGCTCTTGAGCTGGATCAGGCTCCTGAGGGTAGGTCAGCACGGTAGGTTGCCACTCTCCTTTTTCGCCCCCATACTAGTACAAGTCGGGAAGGGGCGGCTCAGTCATGGAATCAGACAGGCGACAGCTTGCGGCAATCATGCTGACGGACATCGTCGGCTACACCGCACTCACCCAGAGCGACGAGGCTCTGACTCTTGCCCTGCTTGGTGAACACACGGCGATCGTTCGACCGCTCTTTGCCGAGCACAGTGGCCGGGAGGTCAAGAGCACTGGGGACGGGTTCCTCGTAGAGTTCTCGAGTGCTCTCGCAGCTGTTCGCTGTGCCATTGAGATTCAACGCGCGCTCCACGAACGGAACAACACACCCCCCCTCGGCCAGGCGATTCACTCCCGCATTGGCATCCACCTCGGCGACGTCGTGCACCGGGGCGGCGACATATTCGGAGACGGCGTGAACATCGCGGCCCGCATCGAGCCTCTTGCCGAACCTGGCGGGATCTGTCTTTCCCGCCAGGTCTACGACCAAGTGTGGAACAAGATTGACCTGCGCATGCTAAGTCTTGGCAGGAAGGATCTGAAGAACGTGAAGGTTCAGATCGAGGTGTACGGAGTTCTTCTCCCGTGGTTGCAGGACGAACCGCTGGCATCTCGAGCAGCGGACCACTCGCGCCTTGCCGTCCTCCCCCTCGTAAGCATGAGCCCTGATCCCGCGGACGAGTACTTCGCCGATGGGCTGACAGAAGAGTTGATCTTCACGCTATCGAAAGCACGCGAGCTTCAGATCATCGCCCTCACCTCCGTCATGAAGTACCGCGGAGCGAAGAAGGCTGTATCAGAGATCGGTAGCGAGTTGGCTGTCGGGGCGGTGCTTGAGGGAAGCGTCCGCAAGGCAGGAAATCGGCTTCGCATTACGCTCCAGCTTATCGATGTCGCAGCCGAGTCGCACCTATGGTCGGAGGCGTACGACCGCGCTTTGGATGACGTATTCGCAGTTCAGTCCGAGGTGGCTCGGAGCGTTGCAGCGGCGTTGGAAGGCCAGCTGCTCTCCAAACCCTTCCCGCCAGCTGCCGAGCCATCGCAAGCGAACCCCAAGGCGTACGCAGCATACCTCAAAGGACGGGCGCTCCTGAGCAGCAGAACGCTTGCCGACATCCGCAGTGCCATCCGGTCTTTCGAGAGGGCAGTAGGCCTCGATCCGTCTCGCGCTGAGTCGCATGCTGCATTGGCCATGGCCTACGGGCTTCTGTCCGACTACGCGTCGTCGGCTCCTGCCGACACATGGATGAAGGCCAGGGCCAGTGCTCTCGCAGCCCTCTCCCTGGACAGCGATCTTCCGGAGGCGCACGCCGCGCTGGGGCTTGTCCTGGAGAGCGAGTGGGATTGGTGCGGCGCGGAGAGGGAGTTCAGGAGGGCAGTAGATATCGTGCCAAGCTACGCCCAGGCTCACCACTGGCTGGGTATCATGCTCCTCTGCCGTGGTCGGTTCGATGAGGCAATTGCCTCGCTCGAGGCCTCCATCGCGCTCGATCCGTTGTCCGGCGTGCAACATGGCGCTTTGGGACAGGCCTTCTGGTGGGCAGGTAGACCGGATCGCGCCCTCTCAGAGTTCGAGCTGCAGCTCTTGGTAGGAGGGGACAACAGAGATCTACGGCTCGTACGCGGACTCATCTACCTCGAGCAGGGCAGGGTCGAGCTGGCAAGGTCAGACATTGAAAAGGCGA
>CAZDDA010000178.1:0-5271 GCA_964504085.1 uncultured Thermotogae bacterium
AGGACAAAACCAATCGCGGAGGCAGCGAGGACTCACTTGAAGGACGGTTTTGAATGGGACACACGAGGATTCCCGTCTCTTCGAAGTAACACAAGCAGAAAACCAGCGGTCGCTATCCCTGCCATGACAAAGAACATCCCCTGGAAGCCGACGACCGGTGCGATCGCTCCGGCGATCAACGGCCCGACGACCCCGCCGAGTCCCCGGCTCGATTCGTACAGCCCCAGCATTGCGCCATGCCTTTCCGCCGGGATGCGATCACCAATGTAGGCAGTGGATCCGATGTACAGCGCAGTGAACGATATCCCGAGGATGATGAAGCCGGTTGTGACCGTCAGGGCGGATTTCGCAAAACCGAAGATCACCGGCACCAATACGGACAATCCAAATCCCAGTACGAAAATCCCTTTGCGGCTCAGCCGATCTGCCAGTTGTCCGAATACAAGCAGGGCCGGAATCTGAAATGCGGGGTTCACTGACCTCGCCACGCCCATCGCCCCTTCCGCGATTCCCAAAGAGGCCATGTGCACGAAAAGCAGCGAAAACGCGCCGACCATTCCTGCCTGACGCAACGCGGTCGCAAAATAGAGCGACCCTAAACCTTTTCTCCCCATTCCTACGAAAACGCTCTCGCGCTTGGAAGTCGTGGCAACACATTCGCGCGGGAGCCGCAGGACAAAGGCCATTGCAGCTAGGGGAAATGCTGCAAACACGATGAAACTCAGTCGGAATCCCAGTGAGGAAAGAGCAAACCCGGCCACCAGACTTCCCAACATGAAGCCGATCGATCGAAAGACAACGAGTATTGACAGGTTTCTTCCACGTCTGAGCGACGAGCTGCCTCCAGATATGATCCTCATCACAACTGGATTAAATCCTGTTAACATGAATAAACTTACAAAGAAACCGGCAAGCACCCCAGCTGGAGGAAGAAGAAAGGACTGGCTGACAACGCCGACAGCGCCCGCTCCCAACAAGGCAGCCAAAAGGGGCTTGCGCCGAGTCATATCGGACAGTGCTCCCCAGGTAACCCCACCAAGAAGGATGCCCATGCTTGCCAGGCACGCGGCCATACTAATCAAAAACGGAGCGCTGTCGAGCTGATGCAGATACAGCTGAATCAGGAGCCCCAATCCACCTTGCGGCATGAATGCCAAAACGCTCGCCACGGCAAGTGGCCACGCCAGGTAACTGGTAACCTTTTCGGTCGGAGGTTGAGATTGCGATTGCTCTGAGCCCTCCCCGAGGCCTAACACAATAGGGTAGAGGATAACCGCTAGGTGTCCGCGATGCCAGAAGGTTGGCCTGGCACTACACCCCTTGCGTGGCGATCAGGATCTTCTGCCCGGACGGATGACTGCTTCGAATTGACCCAACGTCTTTCGAGCGTCGCCGCCGACCGCATAAGATGCATTCAGAATGGGTTTTGGGCCACACAGAGAAGGGAGCGTGGTCGAGCCATGCGAGCATTTGGCTACCGATGGGGTTTGGTGCTGGCGATCCTGGGACTTCCAATTCTGGGACGCGGCCTGGCAACGTCAAACGTGTTTGCGCTGTGTGGAGGCTCAACGCTTCTTGTCTACGGCGTTTTTCTCTGGTGCTTCTTGCGCCATGCTCACAAGGTAGATACGCCCGGCCCTGACAGCAGCTGACCTCCGCTTTGCCGAACACAGCAGGCTAGGACAGCTTCT
This sequence comes from uncultured Thermotogae bacterium, assembly GCA_964504085.1. Lineage (GTDB taxonomy): Bacteria > Bipolaricaulota > Bipolaricaulia > UBA7950 > UBA9294 > CAZDDA01. Next base: position 1,692 of record CAZDDA010000178.1, read on the forward strand.
TGTCGTCATCAGGTTCCAAAACGTACACATCTCTTATCCACATAGTTCGGTGACACTTTCTCAAAGGCCGGCTGTATCCTATGTGGGCCCACCGCCCGCGGTGCCAGTAGGACCGACCAACCGAATCTACAACAAAAGGAGAGTTTGCACATGAGAGGCCTACGAACAGCTGGAATTGTCATTGCGGTAGGACTGGTGGGTGTGGGTGTTTTCAGCCAGCCGCGCGATCGGTTCTGGGTGCAGAATCCCACCAGTAAAGCCCGCCTCGCCGTGCAGGTGATTCTACCTCAGGCCTACGATGGGACGCCCTTGCCCACCCTTGTGCTGGTTCCCGGCGGTGCCGGCGATAGCAGCGGGTTCACCAAGGCCCCTCCGGGGGGAGCGTCCAAGGCACAGAGAATGGCCGATAACGGATTTGCAATCGTCGTCTTCGATCCCGATGGCCGCGGCCGCAGCGACGGCGTCGACGATGACAACGGCCATCTTCAGCAGGACGGGTTGGCTGCCGTCATTGAATACGTCGCAACGCTTCCGGAGGTCGACGGATCACAAATCGGTCTTGTGTCGTATTCGTATGGGGGCACCATGGCGGCCGGCGCACTGGCCCGTTATCCCAGTCTGCCGATCCTCTTCTTCATCGACTGGGAAGGACCGGCCAATCGCAACGACACCGGCGGATGCGATGAGGCTCACACCGGCCACTTGCAGGGCCATCCGTGCGACGACGAGAATTACTGGAGGCAGCGTGAGGCATCGCACTTTGCCCTTCAGCTGGAGGTGCCTTATCAACGACTGCAATCGGCCAAGGACCACGCCCAACCCGATGTCGAGCACGCGCTGTTGATGACCGCAAATGCAACAGCGGAAGCACACGACGGCCACGGGACCGCGCCATGGACGAGGCTCAATGACCTCCAATCAAACACCGTCTATCCGTTGACCGAGCCGCCTTCCCTGCCTACGAGACCGAGGGACGTCGATGCTCTAATCACCCAATATGCCCAAGACCTGTTTGATCTGTTTGGACCAACTGTGGCCTCCGCCAATCCGATCGAGAGTGCCTCGCCGAGCAGCGACTCCTCCGACAAGGCAGTGCTGCTGTTCTCAATCGGCATGCACATCGAACCGATGGGGGCACACGTCAGCGAGATTGCCCTCGCTGCCGGGGCCACACTAAAGGCGGGGCAGGATCCACGCAAGCCCGACTACCACAATCGCGCGTACTTCGAGCAGCACGCGGAGAATCTTCGAAACCTCGCAGCGATTCTCGAACGACACGGGGGCGTAATGACAGTCCAGACCCAAAGCCCGTTCACCACCGTCGCCGCCGCGCTCGGCAATACGATCCTCAGCGATCTGAAGGATCAGGGCCACGAGATCGCCCTTCATTTCCACGAAGACGCTCACCTTGGAGAAGACGCCGAACAGCTGCCCGTTGCAGTCTGGTCGGCCGTGATGGCCGAGGAAATCGGTTTCATCCACGCATGTGGAGTGAACGAGCCGATCCGCTATTGGAGCGGTGGGAATCTCTTCCCAGGTATTCTGCAGGCAGCCAGTGCCGCCAGCCTAGACGTCTACAGCGATTGGAAGAATCCGAACACCCAGAGTACCCATCCGGCATTCATCGGGGTCAACCCGTGGCGGCCGTTGGGAGGAACGGATGGGTTCAACGTGACGAAGTTCGTTCAGCACGACCCCAGTGGGCCGATCATCTTCCTTCCACCGGGAGAAATCGACCCGATGGCGTTCTCCCACAAACGCCAGATTGCGGCACAGGAGGGAGACGAGGGCTGGTTCGACGTGCTCGAGGAGTCGCTGCTGGCCTCTGTGGATGCGGCCTCTCCCGATCGAGTGAATGCCTATCATTTCACCATGCATCCCGGTGAGTTCGTCGGTGATCCGCGCGACCCCTTGGCAATCATCGATCAGTTCCTCACCGAGGTTGTCGATCCGCTGGTCGCCGCCGGAAAGCTGCAGTGGGCCACGTTCTCGCAAATCGCGGACGCGTTCATCGAGTGGGAGAAGACGCATCCCACACTCACCCCCCGCTGAGTCTCCACCGGGCAAACTCATTCGTCGTAGCAACGCTGCGCTTGTTGCACGAGAGACACTTTGGCTATAGTGGGTGGGCGAGTGAGGCCACAACATCAGCCAACTAACACTCGGACAGAAGAACTCGGCCAAAGCGCATCCCAGAAGGAGGTGGGTGAAGAATGCAGCGGATTCTCCGTGTCGACATGACCAATCGAAAGGCAACCTATGAGGAGGTTCCGAAGAAGTATCGACATATGGGCGGCCGGTGGCTCACGTCAAGCATCGTCTGTGATGAAGTGCCGCCCGCGTGTCACCCACTCGGGCCCAACAACAAAGTGGTGTTCGCTCCGGGAATCGTTACCGGAACGGCGGCCCCCACGTCATCGCGGATCTCCGTGGGCGGGAAATCCCCGCTCACCGGCACGATCAAGGAGTCAAACTCAGGAGCCGCCCTCAGTCAGAAACTTGCCAGGCTGGGCATCAAGGCAATCGTCATCGAGGGCCAGCCAAAAGAGACGAGCAGGTTCTGGCTGCTCAAGATCACTAAGGACGCAGTCACCTTCGAGCCGGCGGATACATGGGTAGGAAAAAGGCTTAACGAAGTCTATCCAGACCTGTACGAGAAGCACGGTAAGATGCCCAAGGTGAGCATCGCAGCAATCGGCACAGCCGGAGAGATGCGAATGGCCGCAGCCGGTGTCTGCTTTAACGACCTCAAGGGTCGGCCAAGCCGCTACTCCGGCCGCGGTGGGATGGGAGCCGTGCTCGGAAGCAAGGGCGTCAAATTCGTCGTAGTAGATGACTCCGATGCCCCCGGTGTGGAAATCGTTGACAGAGAGCTATTCGATCAAGGTCGTAGAAAGCTTGCGGACGCCCTTCAAGAACACGCTATTACCAAACCCAAAGGCGCACTCAATTCATATGGGACGGCGGTGCTGATCAACATCATCAACGAGGCCGGAGCGCTGCCGACGCGCAATTTCTCCGACGGCCGCTTTGAGGGCGCGGCCAAGATCGCCGGCGAGGCGATCTTCGAGGGGAACAAGGAGCGACTTGGCAAGGAACTGTACAACCACGCCTGCAGCCCCGGCTGCATCATCCAGTGCTCCAACACGTGGCATCGCCCGGACGGCACCGAGCACACGTCGTGCATCGAGTACGAATCGGACTGGGCCCTCGGCGCCAACTGCGGGATCGACAGCCTCGATGACGTCGCCGAGTTGAACCAACTGTGCAACGATTACGGCTTGGACACCATCGAGATCGGCGGAACCCTCGCCGTGGCGATGGAAGGCGGCGTAGCCCCGTTCGGCGACGGGAAGAAAGCGATCGAGCTGTTGCACGAGATCGGTACAGGCACGCCGTTAGGACGCATCCTCGGCAATGGTGCGCTCGCCACCGGCAGGGCATTCGGCGTAGTTCGCGTACCGCACGTGAAGGGCCAGAACATGCCGGCCTACGAACCGCGGGCGATCAAGGGCATCGGCATGACCTACGCCATCAGCACGATGGGCGCCGACCACACCTCCGGCTACACCATCTGCCC
>CAZDDA010000179.1:0-5268 GCA_964504085.1 uncultured Thermotogae bacterium
GTGCTGCGTGTACACTCATGGTGGTACAGAGACGTTCTGTGATCGACAATGCCGAGTCGGTCTCACGCGCTGTGTCTGAGAGGCTCATTCCCCTTATCCGGCAGGGTCTTACGAGTGTACTTGCCGGTCCGATTTCAAGAGTTGAGCAAGTGTTCCTTGCCAAGATCAACTCCCCAAACGGAGCGGGCCATAGCGTCATCTACCCAGACGATTACGCAGCGCAAACGGGAGCCCCAGAGCCCAGCATGCCGATCTGCGAGTTGCTCAGCCTTCTTGAACACGAAGATCACAGCCCTTGGATATCAGCCGATGTCGGCGAGCATGTGTTGAAGCCCCTCGAACTCCTGCGACGTTGCGACAGAAGCTTGTCTACTGGGTACCGCACCATCGCTCTCCCGCTCCTCAACGCAGCGCGACATCTCTGGTTTTCTCTCAAGCGCGATGCGGGATCGCCACCTGATGAGTCGGCACTTCAGGCTGATCTTGAAGCATTCGAACGTGGCCTTGAACACTTCAGACAAGCAGCCCCAGGTGAAGAACCCGACGCGAACGGGGACGGACTGCTCCAGATCCTGCAGATGACTCTTGGGTTCGAATCCGAGATGGCGGAGATCCCAACATATCGAGAGCACTTCATCCACTCCTACCATGCGTTTGTCACGGGCCTCTGCATTCTGCATTCTCTGGAAAAGTGTGGAGCACTGTCGGTTCCGGGCGAGGCAGTTCGTCGGAAGATGCTCCGCCAGTGGATGATTGCGTCGCTTTGGCACGACATTGCATACAGCGTACAAGTCATCGACAAACTCGCAAACCGCTATATCTCTTGCGTGCGGCGACAGAAGTTGGGCCCTGCCGACAAGTGGCATGCTGTTCCAATGGCGCCTCGATATGGCCATTTCCTGATTCCCACGGATATGTTCTGCGCCTTCGACACCAGCAGCAATCTTCATGGCGCTTTAATCCCGTTGCTGAGCACAGATCCAGACTACCCGAACAAAGTCATTGACAAAGTTCGTCAGGAGTGCCGTGGCCAACTGATCGCAGGCGCGCAGCACGGTGTGCTTGCAGCTGCGATTTTGCTGCGCCACGGCAGGTCACTGGCAAGCCAGATGCTCGACGCGCAGGCGGCTGGTGAAGTGGCCACGGCAGTGATGCTGCATCATTGCCACGAATGGATGAAGAGCCCTGATGACAGAGAGGAGACAGCCCCATTCCTTTCCGATGTTTACGACATTTTCGAACCATGGATGCGTTCCCCGTGGAGCGGATCGGCATGGCTTGCATCACTTCTAATGTTGTGCGATTGCTTGTCCCAATGGGGGCGGAACTTCGAACAGGGCGGTTCGCTCGAGGTTCTCCTAATGGCTGCCGAGAGACATCCATACACAGATACGACGGGTAGGACCAAGACTGCCCTTCACCTCAAGATGGTCTACCCTACGGCTGCCTCTCGGGATCAGATCAAGTATAAGCTGTGGTATGGCAAGCCGCTTCGATTCGTAAAAGGACTGTCTGCAGAGTGCGGAGCTGGGGACCGCAACTACGAGCTCCTCACTGAGAACCGGCAAATGCATGATCCCACGCGGCGCGTTGCCGATATCTGCCGAGACAAGAACCCAGCTGTCCTTGTGCAGGTGGGGAGGCTTGCCAGTCCAATCAGCCGACGAGATAAGGCCCAGCGTGGGTTGACGTTAGGTGCGAGAGTGAGACCTGGAGAGTTCCTCTGTGATTTCATAGGGTGGGTGTAATGAGAGTTCTCTTCTGCCAACCAGTAAGTGGTCTGCTGGAGCCCTCCGTCCACATACGGATGTGCTATGTTGAGCCCTTGGGAATCGAATACCTGGCCGCTGCAGCCGAGGCGGCTGGACACCATGCTTCTATTGAATACCCAGTAATTGCGGATTCAGAGATCGTCGAGGCAGTCATACGTGAGAAACCAGACGTTGTAGCGATCTCAATCTACACCTATGCCTTTCGTGAAGCAGTTCGGTGGGCACGAGCACTCAAGGATGCCTTCCCGGAGGCGATCCTGATCGCAGGAGGCCACCATCCGACAGCCGAACCAGAGGCTGTCCTTCATGCCGGGTTCGACTACGTCGTCATCGGCGAAGGGGAGCAATCGCTACTGGAATTGTTGTCGACCATTCAGTCTGGCCGAAGAGAATGCCTCCCAAATGGTGTTGCCACAATGGTCGAGGGGAGAATGACGACGGGTGCCGAACGTCAGAGGATTCGGCCGCTCGAAGCCGTTCCATGGCCCCGACGGCTTCCTCACATTCTTGCGGACGCCAAGAACTTCCAGGTCATCGACCCGCCGCCAAGCCGACAAGTGAATCTGGCGCAGGTCTCCTACTCACGGGGATGTCCGAACAACTGTGCGTTCTGTAGCAGCGCACAGATGTGGCGTCGCAAGGTCGTATGGCGCCGACCCTCGGACGTTCTTGACGAAGTTGAGCACCTCGTCGCGACGCACGGAACGAATGTTATCTACTTCCCTGACCTGGAACTGAACGCCTCCGCGAAACGCCTCCATGAGCTTTGCGACGAGTTTCAACGACGCGGTAATCCGATTCGGTGGTGGGGACTGTTCGCCCTAAGAGGACTGGATAGAGAACTGCTCGCGCACCTCTATGAGGCGGGCTGCGTCAAGCTCAGTCTCGGAGTGGAGGCTATCGGTGACGACGCACTGGCTCGGCTATGCGCTGGGAAAGCCCCATGCTGGGAAGACATTTTGACGATGTTCCAGACCGCTCACAACATTGGACTCATAACAAGAGTGTTCCTCATGATCGGGAACTCTGAGGATACCCCGGAGTATTACGAAGAGCTTTGCGCCGAGCTTCCTCGTTTAGCAGCGGATGACATGCGAGTGAGCTTCACGACACCGTTCCCCGGCACGGACCTGTACCGACGCGCCAAACGCGACGGTTTGCTAGCCGTCAAAGATCTGACCCAATACACCACGGAGAAACCAATCCTCCACAATCCCAGCATGACTCCGGCCCAAATGTTTGAGTGGCGACAACGCATCATAGATGTCTTCTACTCCAATGATCTCTATGCTGAGCGAACACGAGAAAGAGTGTGGAAACGGCCTGCTCTGCGGGAATCCTATCTGCAGTACTACGACCGGTTGCTGAACACAGGAACCTTGGGACAGGCAACAATCGAGAGGTTGTGCAGTCTTGTCGCGGCGATTTCCGCGAAAAAGAAGGGCACAACCTGCCAAGTAGTCTCACGAGTTTGAAAGTAAGGGCAAGAGCGTGCTGCAAGTCTTGGTCACAAGCATACCTTCCGGAGCGATCATTGCTCTGGTCGCTCTCGCCTTCGCCTTCCGCTACCGTGTATTCGCCTTCATTGATATGTCTCTGCCGGTTCTGTTCGTCATAGCTCCCTACGCAGCCCACGTCTGCATTCATCGGATAGGACTTGCCCTGGGAATCGCCTGCATCGCTGGAATTGCGGTTAGCTGTTTGCTAGCGGTCTTCCTGGAACTGGCCCTTTGGAAGAATCTTCGAAAGCGGGCCCCGGCGACCGTCCTCTTGCTCACGTCGCTTGGACTGTACACCGCGATGATGGCAGTCCTTTCGCTTGCCTTCGGCCACGACATTCGTTCTTTGCTTAACTCCGGCCCACGACCTACGGTGCGGCTTTGCGCCGTCGCTGTGACCGATGTCCAGATCTTGATCGTAGTGTGCGTTGCCGCCATCATTTCCTCGCTATCGTGGGCGCACAATCATACCCGCTTCGGCGCGCAGTATCGCGCAATGGCGAACTCAAACGAGCTTGCCCGTGTCTCAGGCATCCCAACGACGGCCCGCGAGATGCTGGTCACGATTGTCTCCGCACTTCTCCTGGCGATAGCCGGCATCCTGAACGCGCTCGATCTGGATCTCGATCTCACGTCCGGCTTCCAGCCGTTTCTTTGGGGTATTGTTGCCGCAATCGTCGGTGGCTTCCGTTCACTGCTCGGAATCGCTGCCTGTTCACTCGTCCTCGTGGCAGGCCTCTTTGCATGCGGCTGGTATGCTGGTACAAAATGGGAGGACTCAATCCTTCTGGTCGGGCTTGTTCTCACTGCCCTTCTCATACCAAGACCTGACCTGCATAGCGGTGGCAAGGGTGATAAAGAATGAACTACGGCCTGCACATCATGATCGTCCTGTGCATCTACATGATGCTGGCCACCTCCCTCAACCTTATCGCTGGGACTCTCGGCGTTATATCCATTGCACACGCAGCATTCTATGCCATCGGCGCATACACAACAGCACTGCTCAGAACGCAAGGTGACGCCTCGCTGGTGGCCGTGCTTGTCATGTCCATTATTACGGCGGGCGTTGCAGGCATGGCCTTAGCCATTCCTGCGATCCGCCTCAGAAACCTGTACTTCTTGATCGGCACACTTGCCTTCCAGATTCTGATCCAGAATCTCGCGATGAATTGGACGCCCGTCACGGGGGGGGCAATCGGCATCTCCGGCATCACTCCGGGAAGCGTGTTCGGTTGGCGGCCCGACGCACCGACGGAATTCCTGCTTCTCGCATTAGCCGTTCTACTGGGAACCACCTTCATCGTATACCTACTCACGAATTCGCCGGCTGGCCGCACGCTGCGTGCCATGCGCGAGGATGAACTCTATTCCGCAAGTCGCGGGAAGAATATCGGTCGCTACAAGATTCAAGCCTTCAGTATCGCATGCGCGATAGCGGGCTTGGCGGGATCACTTCACGCGCAGTACACATCCTTTATCACGCCGACCGGCTTCACCGTAATGGAGTCAGTCTTCATACTCTCGATGGTTGTGCTCGGGGGCCGAGGTTCTGTGTGGGGTGCTCTTCTCGGTGCGGCAGTCCTCGTCCTCATCCCGGAATCACTGCGCTTCTTAGGCTTTCCTACAGCTATAGCCGCAGAGCTGCGTATGCTCCTCTACGGCCTCGCCCTAGTCGCCTGCATGCTCTGGCGGCCGCAGGGCCTCATCGGCGAATATGCATTCGGAAGGGAGGCAAAACAGAAATGACCTCCCTGGCCAGCGCTCAGTCCCTGTCGAAGCACTTCAACGGCGTTGTCGCACTGGCCGACTTCTCCTGCACGGTTTCGGAGAATGAGATCCTCGGGCTCCTGGGGCCGAACGGGGCAGGAAAGACGACCCTCTTCAACGTCCTGACCGGTCTCCTTGCCCCGGATTCCGGCGCTGCCGACTTCAAGGGAAACGCCCTGACCGGTCGCACGGTTCACAAAATCGCCAATCTGGGGATCGCGCGCACG
>CAZDDA010000180.1:0-5263 GCA_964504085.1 uncultured Thermotogae bacterium
TGCACCACATCGAGAAATGGCTCGTGGCAGAGAGAAAGCAACACCCTCGATCAGGGAGCAAGAGGCATTGTAGAGAAAGGGTACACAGGAAATACGCAGTACAGTGTTAGAGCAAAGTCCTTGATTGGCCTTTATTGGCGGATCTGTCCGCTCGATAGTGCTCTCATACAGACCCAAGGATCACTTTCTGCCCTTTCGGCAATCGTTACAACAACTCCATCTCTGAATACCACCAAACAATACGGATTCTGGTAGGTCCAAACGCAGATTGTCTTCTCCGAGCGAATCTCAGGAAAGAGGAAATCTGAAACGGTGACTCTCTCGGGCTGCCCCCACACTCTCTGGACTTGGTGTCCGGACATTCCACACCCGATAGTACAATCCTTGCTGGTTTGCTCTATTGCCCCACCAACAAACATCAGAATGAGGCCGATACAGCAAATCAACCGAGTATGACACCACACCTCGCTCACCCCCTCACCTCTCTTGATCAAAACAAGAGGAACACCATCAATCTGATCTCACACCAGTCCAGGGACCAGAACTTTGGCCGCTTCGTGAGGAGAACTTTGTCTCTTGTAGCAAAGGACTAACGAGGACTTCGCGCTAGGGTTGCAGCAGCACGGGCGCGACATGCCCCCAAGTGACGGACTCAATGACCATAAAAAGAAATCACATGCTATACTGTCTGTTGGTCTTCATCGAGCAAGGAGGTGATCAGTATGCCTGTTTATGTTTTGCTCAGTAGGCTGACTGACGAGGGAGCCTCCACAATCAAAGCCAGACCAGAGCGGGTCAAGGAGGTCAATCAGGAGATTGAGGCGCTTGGGGCTCATGTGCTCCACCAATATGCTACTCTCGGTCCCTACGATTTTGTGAGCATCGTAGAAGCGCCCGATGCCGCAGCGATTGCGCAGGTGTCCTTGGAGTTGGGATCTAGAGGAAGTGTGAAGATCCATACCTTACAGGCAATCCCTATCGATGAGTTCATCGATAGGCTGAAGTAGAGCGGGCAACGGGATTCGAACCCGCGACCCTCAGCTTGGGAAGCTGATGCTCTACCCCTGAGCTACGCCCGCATTGGTACTGATTATAGCGCTCGCGCAAACGAGCAACAACTCACCCTCGAAGCGCGTCCAAGGCCGGAAGAGACTTCCCACGCAGTAGTGCGAGGCACGCACCTCCTCCAGTAGAGACATACGACATCCGGTCAGCCCATCCTAGCTTCGCCACTGCCTCACCCGTCTCTCCACCCCCTACGACGGTATATGCCTCTGAATCGGCAAGCGCCTCGGCGATTGCCACGGTGCCGCGGGAGAATGGCTTCAATTCAAACGCTCCCATCGGTCCGGCCCAGACAATCGTTTTCGCCGCATCGATCTGTTCCCGGAATGTCCCGATTGTCTCCGGTCCGATATCTAGGCCGATCCAGCCGGCAGGGATCTTATCCGCGCGGCAGGTCGCAGTCTCGGCCGTCGCACTCACTTCCTCCGCGATCACCACGTCGCGCGGCAGCAGGATCAGCACGTCCTTCTCATAAGCCGCCTGAATCAGCGGCTTGATCTCTTCCAAGAGCGATTCGTCGACGATGGAGTCACCAACAGAATGACCCTTAGCACGCAGGAAGGTAAATGCAACGCCTCCGCCGATCATGATCACATCGACCTGATCGAGGAGGTCGCGTAGAGCTCCCAATTTACTCTTCGCCTTCTTCCCTCCTACGATCGCAATATACGGACGTACGGGCTCCTCAACGAGCGGGGAAAGAGCCGCAAGCTCATTCTGCACGAGCTTCCCCGCGTAGGCCGGGAGGTAGTCGGTGACTCCCAGGGTAGAGGCATGCCCCCGGTGAAGCGTGGCGAAGGCGTCATTTACGTAGAGATCCCCCAGGCTGGCCAGACTCCGCGCAAACTTGGCGTCGTTCGCCGTTTCCTCCGGATGAAAGCGCAGGTTTTCTAGGAGGAAGAGGTCGCCTGGCACTCCTTTCGTGATGGCCTTCTTAATTTCTTCCCCAATGCAGTCGTCGAGTTTCTGGACCGGTCGATCCAAGAAGGCTTGAAGTCTCTCTCCTACCGGGTCAACTCGAAGCTCGGAGATGATTCTTCCCTCCGGACGACCAAGGTGGGTCAATAGAGTCAGCTTGGCCCCACGATCAATGAGGTCGTTCAGCGTCGGCAATGACGCCTTGATCCGAGCGTCATCAGCAACGTCCCCGTCTGCAAGAGGCACGTTATAGTCCACCCGCACCAGCACGGTTTTCCCTTCAACAACCGCATCTTGCATACACCGGAGACCATTTAGTAGACTACCCACGTGTTTTTCCCCTTTCCATTCACAAGCAATTGAACGGCGTACTCCAGGGAATTATAATCGCGCAAGATGAACAATCAATTGGTATTGCTTGGAATCGGCCTTTTTATCGGACTTATGGTTGTTGTCGCCACAGTAGATCAATATCTGCTCAATGAGCACGACCCAAGGGAGCCGCAGGGGCTGCTCTGGCGATCACAGACTGCATTTTCACGCATCAGGGATTTGGAGGTTGTGTTGGCAATCTCCGAAAACCAGCCGGAAGATCGTGTGATTCGAATGCTGGTCCAACTCCTGAACGGGCAAGACCCAGTGATGAGTGTCCGATATCTTGATCCAACCACGATGAGAGATGAGCTCTTCACCATCAACCGCGACCTCCTTTCACACTATCTACCTCAAGAGAATCTAGTCGTGATCAAACGCTGGATTGGCCTTCCCCTAGCTGCAGTTGGGCTAGCAAGTTTAGACATCTCTCAGTTGGAAAAGGATTGGAGGGCGGGAAGGATCCACTTGCGCGTGATCCAGGACATCTCGGGGTTCAGCAGGGATCTATTCCCAACCGCAATCGTTCTCTCAGAAACAATATCCGGCTGCCAGCAATACCCTCCATCTTCCATCTGTTCTGCCACAGAGGAGGAACGCTTTCTGCCAGGCTTCGCTGGGTTCGAAGAAGGTTCACTGGGGGCCTCGATCCAGGGAGGGTACATCCTCGAGGTGACCCATGCGCAGAGCGGTGAACTCTTGCGCATGATTTGGATCGATAGGGAGAGTTACTTGGTAAGAAATGTTGTCTTCTTCGCGAACGGGAAGCGCACAGCCAGCCTACGAGTAGAGCGAATCACCCTCGACCAGGGACTCACCGAGGAAGCAATTCTCGCGCTTCCCCGCGGGGTGGAGATAATCCGAGGTTAAATCTAACCAATGATCTCTTTGAACTGCGACAGACTCATTTCGTACTCAATGAAGTCTTGGAAAGCATCCTCTTCTGCAAACGGGGATTCAATTGCCGAGGCCTCAAACACCTCATCGGCGATGTAGATCGGGCTTCCTATACGAAGAGCAAGGGCGAGCGAGTCAGACGGACGCGCGTCAACCTCCACACTCTTGCCGTCGGAGCTCCGAAGGAAGATAGTAGCATAGTACGTTCCCTCTTTGAGCCCAGTAATCACGATCTTTTCTACGCTTCCCTCAAGGTCATCAATAATGGCTTTCATCAGGTCATGCGAAAGGGGTCGCGGGAAACGACCGTTTTGCAGGCCAAGAGCGATCGACATGGCCTCGGCCTCACCAATCCAGATCGGCATCGCCTTGCTCGAATTTCGATCCTTCAGGAGGATAACCGGGGCATTATTGAAAGGATCTACCAGTAACGCCTTGATTTCCGCTTCTCGCATCGCAGTTCTCCTTTGCTCCTTCCAAAGACAATCGTTGGCGCCCCATTATAGCAAGGAGGCAGTCGCCTGACAATAGCCGGTTGGCATTTGCGCTGTACGGGGCTACACTTCTAAGGCGAGGTGGCGACATGTGCGGAATCATCGGATATGTGGGAGGCAAGCCCGTCGTCCCACTGCTATTCGAGGGCCTGAAGCGTTTGGAGTACCGCGGCTACGATTCGGCCGGGATTGCGATCCTCGAAAACGGCCGCATGACCCTCTTCCGCCGCGCAGGAAAGGTGCGGCAATTGGAGGGGGAGGTCCTCCCACATCGGCTCTCGGCGACGATTGGCATCGGCCACACCCGCTGGGCAACGCACGGGGTCCCCACAGACGAGAATGCCCATCCTCATCTGGACTGCCGGGAAAAGATCGCCGTCATACATAACGGCATCATCGAGAACTTCCAGCCCTTGAAGGAGAAACTCGCAGCGGCCGGACACCGTATCCGCTCCCAGACGGACACCGAAGTCCTCGCTCACCTCATTGAGCATCACGATGACGGCGACCTGCTTGCGGCGGTCACCGAGGCCGCCAGACAGGCCGAAGGGGCGTTTGCCATCGCCGTGCTCTCGCAAGACGATCCCGATCGAATCGTCGTCGCGCGGCGCGGCAGCCCTCTCGTCGTGGGGACCGGAGAGATCGGAACCTTCGTCTCCTCGGACATTCCGGCGATCGTCGATTGGGTCTCCCACGTTGTTTTCCTGGCCGACAACGAGGTTGCGGAGTTGACCTCGGAGGGCTTCCGCATTCTGGATCTTGCCGGTAACCCGGTCAAGCGGCCCGCACAGCCGGTGACCATGGATCCTCTCTCTATCCAGAAGGCCGGCTACAAACACTTCATGCTCAAAGAGATCCACGAGCAACCGCGCGCGGTGGGAGAGACGGTACGGGAGAAGCTGGGACCTGATGGGCAATCGGTCCACCTGTCCGGTGTCGGCGATCTGCCTGACGATTTCGATCACGTGTATCTTGTCGCCTGCGGCACCGCCCACCACGCCGGAATGGTCGCAGAGTACCTGTGGGAGCAACTGCTCGGCCGACCGGTCCACGCGGTGATCGCCTCGGAGTTCCGCCTGCGGCGGATGCCGCTCACGTCCCGCACGTTGGTGGTCGCGGTTTCCCAATCCGGGGAGACAATCGACACGCTGATGGCCATTCGCCGCGCGAAGGAGAGCGGCGCGAAGGTGATCGCCGTCGTCAACTCGATCGGATCGGCGATCGAGCGCGAGTCGGACGCAGCGGTCTACACCCGCGCCGGGATCGAGATCGGCGTGGCGGCGACCAAGACGTTCTCCGCACAGATCGTCGCGCTGGTCCTCCTCGGCCTCTTTCTCGCCGAGACAGACGGTGAGCCGGTGGATCGAACGATCGCCGGCGCCCTGGCCGGACTCACCCTTCTTCCCGCCCAGATCGCCGAGGTTCTGGCCCAGGAAGACAAGATCGCAGCGCTGGCGCAGCGATTTCACAACGCCGAGGACTTCCTGTTCCTCGCGCGGGGCTGTCTCTACCCGATC
>CAZDDA010000181.1:0-5248 GCA_964504085.1 uncultured Thermotogae bacterium
CGCTATTACAGACTTCTCGAGAAAGAATCACAGAACGCCGAGTTAGACCCAAGGATGGCTGTTGATCAGCTTTTCACTGAAGGGTATGAGATCTTAAAAGAGACCAGCCCTGAGTCAGTGGTTATCAAGCACATCAAAGACGGGAAAGAGCAAGCCGCGACGGTCACGGTGCTAAAGGATGAAGAGTCAACCGATCCTTCAGTTGATCGGTTTGAGGTTGAAATCGAAGAGCCTGTCATGCGCCAAGACTGGCCGGACTTAACAGAGCCGGATACAGAAGATGTCTTTGTGCAAGGTGGGATGAACGGCCTTCAAGAAGGAACGGTCATTGTCAGGTATTGGATAACCCACCAAGAAGCCTTGTACAATGTTGAGAATGGATACTATAGGTTTAACGATTCCAAGCAAGAGACGTTGTTCAAAGAGTATTGCAAAAAGAAGATGGGTGCCGATTCATCTTCTGAAGATTCCCGCCAAGTAGACATTTCAACGATTTCCGGTGTCAACGAAACACAAGGCCGCTACAGGAATAAACTCCCGATCTTCAAGTGCTGGACTAAGTATGACATTGGAGACGGGATGCCTTCCGAGATGGTCTTTGTGTTGATCTCCATTGGGAAAACCCAGTGGGTTTTGGTGAGGGCGACGCACCTTGATGCCGAGTGGCCTCATGGCGAGAGACCATTCTGTGACCTGCATTTCCTGCCGCATGGCCGAAGCTGGTATGCGATCGGACTGCCGGAATGGACAAACAATATCCAAGCAGCGATTAACACTTTGTATAACCAGAGGGTTGACCGCGACACGCTTGGCTCGACACCTTTCTTTGTTTATCGAGTTGGGACAGCCGCGGGGAATATCCGGGTTCAGCTCGAGCCTGGTGGCGGTATCCCCGTAGAGAACCCAAACGATGTAACATTTCCTCAATGGCACGCTCAAACGGCCAGCACCTATGTCACGGAACGTGATCTCCAAGGGCACATGGAACGTCTGACCGGCGTGAATGACTTTGGCTACGGCATGGCTTCTGAGAGGCGTGCCAGCCCCAGGACGCTTGGCGCGACAATGATGATGCAGCAACAGGGAGAGGTTCTGCCGGCACGGCTGATTCGCCGGAATCAGGAGACCTGTCTGAAGCCCCTCGTTAATCAGTGCCACCAGCTTTATGCTCATTTCGGCCCGAAAGA
This sequence comes from uncultured Thermotogae bacterium, assembly GCA_964504085.1. Lineage (GTDB taxonomy): Bacteria > Bipolaricaulota > Bipolaricaulia > UBA7950 > UBA9294 > CAZDDA01. Next base: position 1,188 of record CAZDDA010000181.1, read on the forward strand.
CCGTGTTTTCAGGGTTTTGGGAGAGATGGAGAGCCGCAAGATCACAATGGACGAGATGAGAAGGCAGTATCATCTGTATCTTCAGCCGGCATCAGAGGCGGCAAACCGGCAGTTTGTCCAGTCTACGGCGAGCTTGTTCTACCAGATGTTTATCCAGAACCCGCTGGTCATGGCGTCGCCGAAGAGGATCTATCACCTCTCAAAAGATCTTATTCAGGCATACGGCAAGAAGAATGTTTTGCAGTTACTCGGGCCGGAGCCAACGATGGATAGGGAGCCCACGCCGCAGGACGAAGAGCTTATGGCACTGGCTCAGGGCATTGATGTCGAGATTCATCCGATGGATGACGATGCCCAGCACATTCAAATTATTGATGAGTTTTTGGCTAGTGACGGTGGGGCGCTGGTATTACCTGCCGCGATGACGACAATCACCGAACACAAAAAGGCGCACGAGCGAGCAATGCAGATGAAAGCGATGCAGCCCCCGGAGGCTATGGGTGGTGGACTGGAGCCCGCCATTCAAGGCCAGCCCTCAGGCGATTTGAGCATGATGGGCAATCCCGCTGAGTTGATGAATTCTGCCGGCTCGATTGCGCAAGGGGAGGCTCAATGAGTGTAGAAGAGTCTTTGCTTCTCGATGTTTTAGAGAAGAAAGAGTTGTCCTATGGAGACAAGAGACGACTGATTAGTTTATTCAAATCGGACGACTTCAAGATGTTTGCCGAGAAACTTCTTGGCGGACTGGTGAATAATGACATCCAACAGTATATCAACGCTGAAGCGAAAGATGTGCTACAGCGTCAGGCCGTACTAAAACGGATGTTGTTACTATTTGAAGAGGTCAGCCCGAAGGGTTATTTGGCCGATGGCTGGAAGAAAGAACTCGCCGAGCTTGACAAGAAAAACAGAGAAGAATAAACTGTTCACAAATCAAGCGTCACATAGGAGACTTTGTTATGTTGTTGTTTGATGAGGGAAGTGCGGGCGGTGAAGGGAATAAGCCCGTAGCACCGCCACCTGTCGTACCTCCGCAGCCGGACCCGTCTTCGGGAGACGTAAAAGGTCCCGTTACTGGCGAAGGGGAAGGCGCAGGAAAACCCGCCGTACCTGAAGAAAATCGCTACCGGGAACTTTCGCGTAAACTTGATAAGGTAATGGGAGCTATGCAGTCATTGACTGAAACCGGCTCCGACATGCAAAGCCGTCTCGGTGCGCTCGAGAATCAGCAAACGCCTCAGCAGCAGATGGAGAATCGTTTTCCTGAGGCTCGACCGCGCCAAACCCCCCCACAATCTCAAACAGTTGTCGATGCAGATGAGATCGCCGAGAAAGCTGCGACCGCAGCGGTAAATCAGGTCAGGGCCGAGAACGAGAAGGAAAAGTTCAAGGATTCCGCTGGGAAATTTACTGCGGCTGCGATGGAAGCCTATCCCGACCTTGGTGTTGAGAATAGCGCTTTCCGTGATACAGCGACTCGACACGCTGACGCATTGGTGGCCAATGGGTATCGTGGAGCCGATATATGGCTTCGGGCCAGCAAGGATGCTGCCGAGGAGCTTGGTGTAAAGCCGGCTACTGGGCAAAGACCTTCCCCTCAGTCTCCTGGGCCTACCGTTCCTAGAGAGCGTGCCTCTCAGGGGCCTCCGCCTAGTTCTGGAGGGAGTGTTGGCACGCTGGACCCTGAGCAAGTAAGACGGTTTGGGTTATCGCCGGCAGAGCAAGAAGTTGCCGCCAAGATGGAAAATGTTCCCGTGGATGAGCGAAATGGTCACACTTTTACCATTGATGATTTTGAATAGGAGTGGAGAGTGGACACAGATCAGAGCGCTCAGAAGGGTTCAGGAGGGACGCAGGACGAGCCGGCAAAGAAGACCAAGGTAAAGGTCAGTCGGAAGAAAATCACAGGCAAGGGGACTTCCCGCAAGAAGACCCAAGCGCGGGGTAAATCGGATAAGGTGGCACAGCCACCGACGCCGGCCCCTGAAGCGCCGCCTGAGGCGCCCCAGCATAAAGCTGAGGTTGCTTCACCGCCGCCATTGCCTGTTACGTCTCCGTCACCCGCTGATCCGGCAGGACCCCCTGCCGAGCAGCCACCGAGCGATGCTCCGGTGGCAGAAGTAGCTCGCTCGAGCTACAGTAAAGTCGCCCCCTTTGATATTCCAGTCGAGCAGATGATCCCTACGGGTCACAGGCTTCGTTGGCGCAGTATCAGGCAGATGGGCCTAAAGGGGCCTAATGGATGGATGGCTGTCAGTTGGGAGCAATTCCTTGATTGGCGCGATCGGCTTGGCCTGAACATCCAGGCACCCCTTCACGAGAAGCATAGTCCCACGAGCAATGTGGAGTATGCTGGCTTCGTCTTGATGAAACTGCCCCTCGAAGAATGGGATCGGCGTCAGGCCCGCAAGCGTGTGATGAACAAAAAGCGTATGCAGGTCACGCATGATAAGCGTCTTGGTGTAGACGCGAAGGGATCAAAAGTATCTATCACTCGCCGCTCCAGATAAACGGAGGGCGACAGTATGGCAACGCAAGGGCGCGGGCTAGTCCCGTATAAGCAGAGGCCCGGCGATGTCCCCATCAAACTTCCCTTCGGCGAAGATGCCCAGGGCGAAGATGTCTATGTTGGTGATCCTGTTTATATCGACTCAACCGCTCATGCCGTCCACCTTTGGGACGACATTGATTCGGCCACTGGTATGTGGGGGGTTGCCGCTCAACAGAAAGACGCTGGTGCAGGTGGGGACATTCTTGTCTGGCGAGCCGAGCCAGGAATGTTGTGGAAGTGCGTTTCCGACACTGCGGCGGAAACCACCGCCAATGAGTTGGCGGGGACGTTTGTTGACTTCGTTGAGGCATCCATCGGATCGAACTCCATTGGAGTTTATAGTGGTTGCGTGTTTGACCACGACAGCTCCCTCGAAGACAACCTGTTCTGCGTGAAGGTTCTCGAAGAGGTCGGCTACGACTCAACCGCTTCGGGTGTGTACCCGATTTATGTGGTACAGATCCCGCACGCGCAGTTGCAGTGGTATCCGTCAGCGAACGTCTAAAGGAGGTGAGATAAATGGCGGCAGGTGGAACAGCTCTACGGACCAGTTTTCCGTATCTATTTCTCTCCAAGCTGGCATATCTCAACTCCGTGATTTTCACGGCGTTCAAAGCTATGCCGAGCGTAATGGAACAGCTCTTCAGCGTTGAGAGAACGAACAATCCGAAGGAACAGTTCGATCTCGTTGGCGATTTGGGGTTGTTTGAAGAGATGGGTGAGTCGGAAAACTACCCTCTCGATGAGTACGAAGAGACATACCAGAAGACGTTCACCATCGTTGATTACGGCCTTTCTCTCAGGTTTTCCGAAGATTGCCTGGATGATGATCAGGTCCGTGTCACGATGGAAAGAAATCGTCTCCTTGGCAAGTCTGCGTTCTTCTCTCGAGAAATTCTCGGTGCGTCGGTCTTTAACAACGGATTCGATGCTACCAATTACCCTATTCCTGATGGCCAGGCGTTGTGCGATGGCTCGCATCCTCTGGCTGATGGAGCAACTGATTCAAACCTCGGTGCTGCCGACTTGGATTTCGCGTCGCTTGAGGCGGCCCGGATTGCTTTCCAAGAGCAGTTGAGTCACCGAGGGAACTACATCAATGCTTTCCCCAAGATGCTTCTTGTTCCGTTGGCGTTGAATACCACGGCCTTTGAGCTACTGAAATCTGAATTGCGACCGGACACGGCGGAGAACGCTGTGAACGCGCTTCAGCAAATGCAGCTCAATTATGGTACGTGGCATCACCTGACGGACACGGACGCTTGGTTCCTGTTGGGCGACAAGTCCGACTATAAGATCAAGTGGTTCGATCGGATGACATTCAGGGTCAAAGTCAGCGAGGACATCTACAATGATGACATGCTGATGAAAGCCAAGATGCGGTTCGACTACGGTGCTATTGACTGGCGCCACGTTTGGGGTTCGCCCGGAGCGTAAGCTGGTCTAAGGTATCATCCCGCGTGTGGCGCGGTTGGGCTGACCCCCTTGTCCTCCGCGCCACACACCCTCA
>CAZDDA010000182.1:0-4685 GCA_964504085.1 uncultured Thermotogae bacterium
TGCAGGACGCGCCAGACATTGACTCCTAGAATCTCCGTCTCTTGTCGACGTGCTTCGTGATGATGCTGATCGTCACGAAGCAGAGTCCGAGATGGTCGCCGACTTCCTTCAGCCGATGCGGATGCTTGCGAACCGTCTCGGCGCGAACGGGATCAAGAACGATGTACCGAGCCAGCTCCGGCAGGTAATCTCCTTCTCGACAAGGATCGACCACGAGTTGCCGGGCAACCTGCAAGTTGCTCACCCAAGCCCAAGCGGAGTAGACAGACGGCATTTCAGAATCGAGCAGTCAGAGACTGGAAGAGCAATTGCGCAGCAACTGCCAAGCTACTCGTATCGGACGAGAAGAAGCGATCGCTTCTTCCAAGGAACTCGGCGGAGCGAGTTGCCAGAGTAGCCTGTCTACATAGCAACGGGAACCGACGAGGAGTTGCAGAGCAACTCCCAAGCTGTTGGCCGCACGGTAAGCAGCAACCCGTCCATCCGTACGAAATCCAATGGTAGACCCCACCGATTCTTACCCCCGTCAACGTCAAAGGAGTTGCGAGGCAACTCCCAAGCTACTCAGCATAGCTGAGTAGCCTGTCTACATATCAACGGAGGTGTTCCCGTCTCCGTGCAAAATCTAATGGTAGACCCCAGAGCCTCAGAAGTTGCCGGGGCCATCTAATCATCTCAATCACCGTTCCTTTCTGCGCATCCGAATTGTGTGTTCACGGTATAAGGCCTAAATCCAATGGTAGACCCCGAGGACGGTGAAACCGGGAGCTGGTGCAGCTAACGACTAAGAGCTCCTCTATACGAAGAATCATGTGGATTCCCTTGCTATAATGGGCGAAACTGGATGTGTCCGGGAGGCAGAAGTGCAAGCAGGCCCAATCAGCACTGTCGATATCTTCTGTGGCGCGGGCGGCCTCACCTATGGACTGAGGCAGGCTGGGATCCGTGTTGAAGCTGGGATTGACATCGATTCGCGCGCGGAGCATGCGTTTAGTAAGAACAATCCCGGTACGGAGTTCCTGTGTTGGGATGTATCACGGAAGAGAAGCCCCAGCATTGAGAAGCTCTTCCGTCCCGCAGCAGCGCGACTTCTTGCAGGCTGTGCTCCTTGCAGGCCGTTCTCGAAGCTGACACAGGGACTGCGGCATCACAGCGATTGGGACTTGCTGGACAACTTCAGCCGTTTCATCCGCTACATCCGCCCCGAACTCGTCACCATGGAGAACGTTCCCGAGCTGGCGAGACGGGGGGCAGCTGTATTCGGCAGGTTCTTGCGGACTCTGGAAGCCTGCGGCTATTCCGCCGATTGGCGGATCGTTCAGTGCGAGGAGTACGGGGTCCCGCAGGCACGAAGGCGCCTGGTCTTGCTAGCGTCCCGGTTGGGTGAGATACGAGTCCCGAGTGGATCCCACGACGATCCATCGGCATGGAATACCGTCAGGCAGACAATCGGGGATCTCCGAGCCCTCGACTCCGGAGAAGTCGATCCGGATGACCCGCTGCATGCAGCCGTCCAACTCACTCCCATCAACCTTCAGAGAGTTAGAGCGACCCCGCCGAATGGGGGAACTTGGAGCGCCTGGCCAGAAGAGCTCCGCCTTCCTTGCCACAAACGTACTACCGGACGCAGCTATAGCTCAATTTACGGCCGCATGTGGTGGGACAAACCTGCCCCGACAATGACGACTCTATGCACAGGTCTTGGGAACGGACGGTTTGGGCATCCGCAACAGGATCGAGCGATTACCCTGCGCGAAGCTGCACTGCTGCAGAGCTTCCCTCGCTCATACGAGTTCTGGCCTCCTACAGATAGACCAAACCGCAGCGCAGTCAGCCGAATGATCGGCAACGCAGTGCCGCCGAAGCTCAGCCAGGTCCTGGGTAAGACGCTCCTGGCTCACGTCGAGGAAGTTCAAGCGCCAGCGGGAGGAGTACTGTGAGCACCGGTGACTCTGAGTTCTTCTTCGAGATATCGCTCAGCGTCTTAAATCATCTGGGGAGGCAGCTTTACCGAAGCTTCGCCACAGTCCTAGGCGAGGCGATCTCGAACGCATGGGACGCCGATGCCAAGGCAGTTCGCATCTACTTGGATCCGGAGCGCACCGGCTTCTGGATCAAGGATGATGGAACGGGCATGACTGCAGATGATTTCCAAGACAAGTTCCTCAGGATTGGGTACTCGAAGCGAAAGGATGGTAAGACAAAGTCGCCGGGAGGAAGGCCCTTCATAGGCAGGAAAGGAATTGGCAAGCTTGCACTCCTGTCTTGCGCAGATCGAATTGGCGTTCTCAGCAGGATTGAGGGAGGACATTACGTCGGCGGCACAATAGACAACTCACGACTTGACGAGGCAATCACCGAGGATCTGAAGACCCAGGAGTACAGGCTTGGTGGCGTCACCACATCCGAATTCGAGCAGCACGCGGTTGATCACGAGCACGGAACTATCATCCGGTTTGAGGGACTGAAGGACGGAGTGAAGCGTTCTCTTGGCTTTCTACGACAAACACTCGCGCTGTACTTCCGCTTCTCTCTCCTGGACAAGGATTTTCGTATCTACTTGGACGACGTGGAAGTGACGCAGGAAGACTTGACGAAGCTGAGGGACAACACGGAATTCCTCTGGAAGATCGGTTCGTGCGATGACCCATTCGTGGCAAGCCTTGAAAAGGCATTCAGCGAAGAACCGAAGAGGCACGAGGTTCGGCAGAAAGAAGTGCCCGGCGTGTCTGGGTTCCTTGCTTCAGTGAAGCGGCCCAGGGATCTGAAGATTATGACGACGGAAGAGCGGGTCGGGGTTGATCTCTTCGTGAATGGCCGCGTTCGAGAGCGCGATATCACAAAGCACATCCCGACAGCGCAGATTCCGGAGAACTACCTGTACGGGCAGATCCACTTCAACGCACTTGATGACGGAATGGACCGATTCACCAGCAGCCGTGAAGGGATCGTGTCAGATGATCAGAAGTTCGCGAAGCTCCTGATAGAGCTCCGAAAGACGCTGCTGGCCGTCGTCGATGAGTGGGATGAATTGCGACTCACACATCGGCAGGAAGGTGACTCGGAGAACACCAAGCGTGCCACTAAAGCGGAGCGAGCCTCGAAGGGCTTGTACAGCGCAATCGCAAAGGAGTTCGAAGGCAAGAAGAACTCAGTCACGGCAGGGAAGGCCGAGGACTGGGTTGATGAGCTGACTGATGACGCTACCTACAATTTCGAGTCATACGCTGAGTGTTTCGTCTCTGAGAATCTCATCCGGAAGTACATCGCGGACCGCAAGCTCGCTTTGTCGAAGGAAGCGAAAAGGGAAGCAGCCGTCTGGAGGGGCAAAGAAGCGGACACCAAGAACAAGGGCAACATTAGTATCGACATCCGTCGCACCCCCGATGACCTGAGCTACTTGTCCATGGATGGTCTCGCAAACCTTGTGGACAAGGCTGAAGACAGATTCAAGGATGCTGCTCTCTCCAGAGATGCTGTTGAGTTTAAGCCTATGCGAGATGCTGTGGCACACACCGCCCTTCTAACTGATGAAGCGAAGGCGAAGCTTCGCACGGTCCGCGAGAACATCAAAGGTCGGATCAGGACTCTGCTGGGCAAGGAGATGAAAGAGGCGGCCGCCGACAGCGAAGTCAAGGCTGGTAGCGACTGTGAGTAGGAAGCGAAGGGCTCACGCGAAACCATCGCTGAGTCGTTCTGAGCACATGTCCAGAGTCAGGGGCAAGAACTCGTCCGCTGAGCGCTCACTACGTTCAGCGCTCCACGCGCGCGGGTTGAGGTATCGCGTTCATCAACGAATCGAAGGTGTTTCGATGGACATTGCCTTCTCTGGACCGAAGACCGCTGTCTTCGTCGACGGTTGCTTCTGGCATGGTTGTCCGAAGCACGCCACCGTCCCGAAGACCAATAGAGACTACTGGCTGCCCAAACTGGCCGAGAACAAGGAACGCGATCGACGCCAGACTGCACTGCTCCAGGCAGCAGGATGGGAGGTGATTCGCGTGTGGGAGCATGACTGCGATCCAGTCAACACGGAGGTCGTCGATGCGATTGCTGGGGCGTGCTCAACGCGATCCACTTGAGGGGCTTGGAGCAGGTCTTCTGTCTTCCGCCAGTGTGGGCAGGCACAAGACGGCACACCGAAGCCTCGAACGCGCACGATGAAGGAGGAAGCGTGTACAGTCTTCTTCGGTACTTTACCAGGCGGTTTCTAGGAACTGAATCGCCATGGACAATGCTCATGATCTCCGTCGGAGCGTCGGTTGCAGCAGGTCTTCTCATATTCCTGATGACCGGGGGCTTCGCCGATTCGTCGGCAGACCTGGACTTTGCAGGCCGGATTGAGAGACTCGCAGAGGCTGAAGAGACACTAGGAGAGCTCTCTCTGTTCGTCGCTGAGCAGAGAAGCGTGCTCGAAGACTCTCAAGCACGAATTGAGACTCTGCGCGAAGAGCAAGCACGGCTAGAGCCGCTTCTCCAAGCGGATAGGGAGCTGGTCGAAAGCCTCGTGAGCGCTCAGGAGGCGGCGCAGAGGAGCAGTGCATGGACAGACCGGTGGGTCGGATTCGCGTTTGGTGTGATCGCCTCGTTTCTCGGTACGGCAATCTGGCAGGGGTTGCGGAGTGCCCTTGCCAACAGGTTGGCCTAGAGGACTTCCACGGGGATGGTGTTTCAGGTTTGGGCGG
>CAZDDA010000182.1:4785-5229 GCA_964504085.1 uncultured Thermotogae bacterium
AGTTCCGGGGACACAATACCTAACTCCTTGCTTTCAGTCCTGGCTTCCTCGGGAGCGGAGTTCCGGGGAGTTCCGTGGGGAGTTCCGGGGACACAATACCTAACTCCTTGCTTTCAGTCCTGGCTTCCTCGGGAGAAGACGGCGCCCGGTGAGCTTCTCAAAATGCGCTAGAAAGGACTCGCCTCCAAGCGGTCGTCCGGTTCGCGTACGGAAACCTTGGGGTCAGATGCTGTATCGAATGTCAAGACCCTCCGGCCGCTCGCCAACAGTGAGCGGCTTGCGAGTTCCTTCGGAACTCGTGTTCGATGTTCGGATCGCGGAACGACTCGCCACTTCGGTAGATGGCATGGGCAATCAGTAGCAGCTTCCTCGCGGCTGCGATCCTGGCGACCTTGTCCGGCTTGCCTTGCTCTTTCAGTCGTCGGTGAAGTGCTCTCACACTGG
>CAZDDA010000183.1:0-5204 GCA_964504085.1 uncultured Thermotogae bacterium
TCCCTCACCGTCTTTTTTGAGTTCGCAAGCGATCCGGCGCAAACGGCGCTGTACCCGAATGCTTTCTATGCGGCGAGACACACCGAGACGATCCTCCGTCGGGAGGAGAATCCAAAAACGCCCGGGGAGGCTGATCTTCATCGTCGCCTGAGGGTTCTTCGACCCGATCTCAGCCCGTCTTATTTGCAGGATTAGGCTCTGTCCCGGGTGAAGGACCTTATTGATCGGAATTGTTCCGCGCCTTGACCTAAATCCACGCTGGGCCAACAAACCCTCGTTGAGCTCTCTCTGGGAGAGAAACACGCTACTTTTCTCGCCGATATCAACAAATGCAGAACCCATACCAGGTAGAATATCCTGTGCTTGTCCTTTGTAAATATTCCCTACGATCTTCTCCTGAGATGGATGCCCATAGTGGATCTCCATTAGGCGATCGCACTCCAGGATCGCCACCCGCGTTCGTTTGCTCTCCGGCTTATCCATCGTATCAGCCGAGATCAGGATTTTTGTGCCTTTAATCTTGTCACCTTCTTTCCATCATCGAGTCCTGCGAGTATCTCATCGTAGCTCCTCCCATTCCTCGGATCTCGAATGGCAGGCGCAATCTCCAGAAGCGGGACAAGCACGAAACGACGCTCGTGCATACGGGGGTGAGGGATTTCCAGTTCCTTCTCCCGTAGCACAAGATCCTTGTACAAAAGGATGTCAATGTCGAGAAGTCGCGGGCCGAACCGCACCGTCCTCCTTCTTCCTGCTGTCCGTTCAATCTGTTTACACAACTCAAGGAGGCCTTGCGGTGTATGCGCAGTATCTCCGGCTACCACAGTGTTCAGAAACCATGGCTGATCAGCAATACCTACCGGCTCGGTCTGATAAAGAGAGGCACGACGTAGAATCCCGACACCGCCTTCCCGGAGAGAGACAATCCCTTCCTTGATTCTCGCCCTTCTGTCTCCTAAGTTTGAACCAAGACTCAAGAAAACACTTGTCTTCTCTATGCTCTCTCTTTGGTCAAATCGATCGCTGCACATGACACCTTTTCCTCGAGGCCGGGCGGATTGAGCTTTGCCACCCGAACAGATATCTTCTTTACTTTGGAGAACCTTGTGAGCAGGTTGTCGGCGATCGCATCGGCAAAGGACTCGATGAGGATATAACTTTTGGCACGATTGATCTCACCGACAGTCTGCACTATCTGACTGTAGTCTACGGTATCTTCTAGGCGATCGGAGCCCAGAGCTTTTTCAAACTCCCCTTCGAGCTCGAGATCGATTCGAAATCGGTTTCCCTCAACTTGCTCATCGTATGTTGCCCCATGATGCCCGAAAAGCTCTATCCCAGCTACTACTAGGCAAACACGCTTCAGGTGGCTTTCCATCCCCTGTCATGACATTCCCGCAACAGAAAGACCGCTTCGGACTAGGTGTTGTCCACAACCAGTGCTGAGAAATCCCCGACCTGGAGGAACAGACCGGCGAGAGCGCTCAGGAAACCAAGTCGGTTTCGCCTCAGTTCTTCCTCCTGCGTCATCACCAATACGTCATCGAAGTAGCGATTGATCGGTCCCGTCAAGGGAACGAGATGCTCAACACCTCCTTTGTAGTTTCCTCCCTTGGCTAGGAGGGTGAACTGTCCTTCTGCTTTCAGGTACTCGCGCCACAGGATACGCTCGGCCTCCTCTTGGAACAGGGTCGGATTGAATCCCTCTTCCGCAGTTGATTCCGTGATATTGCGCACACGTGTGGACGCCGCGACGAGTGCCTGAAATGCCTCTTTTGTCTTCCAATCGATGAGTGCCTGAGCCCGCAGCAACACGCGATAGAAGTTGCCCATGCCGGTGGCTGAGACACAGGCTATCACATCGGGAGGAATCGCATAACGCTGTTTCAGGAGCTGGCGGGTACGATCGATGAGAAAATCCTTCACATCCGTCCACCCGACCCTCTTATCGATCATTGCGTAGGTTTCTTGAAGGTCGTCAAGGAACGCCATGAAGTCCACATCAACCTGTCTTTCAATTGCGATGCGGACAAGGCCGTTTGCCTGCCGCTTGATTCCATAAGGATCGCGTGAACCACTCGGCTCCTCTCCGACCAACAGCGCGCTTACCACCGTATCGAGCTTATCGGCCAAACCGATGACAATGCCTCCATCGCTGACCGGCAGCTCGTCATTGGCAATGACAGGAAGATGATGCTCACGAATCGCTGCAAAGACAGCATCTGGTTCACCGTCGAGTCGAGCGTAGATTTCCCCAATTACCCCCTGCAATTTCGGGAACGCCTTCACCATCTCAGTCACGAGATCCGCCTTGCTGAGGAAGGCCGCTCGGTCGGCCTGTGAAGCAACCCCTTTTCTACTCCGAATGACAATCTCCCCGGCCAGCGCACGAACCCGCTCGACTTTGTCCCACATCGATCCGAGTCTCACATCGTAGATCACATCGCGCAGTTCGCGAACACGCTCGGACAACGGTCGTTGACGATCCTTGTCGAAGAAGAAACGTGAATCGCGCAGCCGCGCCCGTACCACCCGCTCGAAGCCGGAGCGGACGATTCCTTTGTCGTCAGGCAGACCATCGCGAAATCCCACGAAGTGCGAACATGTTTTGCCGGGGATGCGAAACGGCACGAACTTGCCCTCCTCGCGTAGAGTTGCGTGGAGCACCTCTATCGGGAGATCCAGGAACTCAGCCGGGATCGACCCGACAACCGCTGTAGGATGCTCTGCTCCGTTTACGATCCGCAGGAGAAGCTCATCATCAAGCAGATAGTCTCCCCCAAGCTTTTCCGCTGCCTCTTTGAGCCCATCGATTACTGCCGTTTCTCTTTTCTCCGGGTCGACGATCACCAGAGCCTCGGCCAGTGCAGCCTCGTAGTTTGCTGCACTCTTGAGGGGGATTTTCCGTTGCGCGATGAACCGATGTCCTCTTGTTGTGCAGGAAGCAACAAGAGGGCCCAAGGATACCGGAATCACCGTTTTCTCGTACAGGCAGACGAGCCATCGGATGGGGCGAATGAACGTCAGTGCGGAGGCATCCCATCTCATGCGTTTGGTCGGACGAAGTCCCTCAACCAAAGTGGGTAGAATCACCGGAAGGATCTCCACAGTAGGACGTCCCGGAACGGTCTGTCGAGCATAGGCGTAGACCTTGTTCCCAACCTCGCGCTTCTCTAAATCTTCGCCAGCAAATCCATGGCTTTGCGCAAACGCAATCCCTGCCTGAGTCGGGTTTCCGTGTCGGTCGAAAGCAACTGCTGCCGGAGGCCCCTTGATCTCCTTGATCTGGTCGGCTTGCTCCGGGGCGAGCTTCGACACCAGTAGCGCCAGGCGTCGTGGAGTGTAGGCAACTTTGAGGTGCGCATAGGGAAGATGTGCTGCGGAAAACGCCTTCTGCGCTTCCGCTTTCAATCCCTCGGCCAAGCGGGGAACTTCCAATGCGGGCATCTCCTCTGTCCCGATTTCAAAAAGCAGATCAGACACGAGATTCCTCTAGGGCCATGTACCCGTTAGCGCACTCTCTGGCCAGTTCGCGAATTTGGGCGATGAAACGCTCCCTTTCGGTCACACTGATGGCTCCACGAGCATCGAGCACGTTGAACAGGTGCGAGCACCTAAGGGTGTAATCGTAGGCGGGGAAGAATAAGCCAGCTTCAAGGTTGGCCTGACTCTCTTGAGCACAGAGACGAAACATCTCCTGGACCCGCTCGACACTTGCTGCCTCGAAGTTGTAGATGGAGAACTGCCGCTCCTTTTCCCACCACAGAGTCCCATAGCTGATTTCATCGTTCCAGGCTAACTCAAAGGCACTCTCTTTCCCCTGCAAGACAAGCGCGATTCGCTCCAATCCATATGTCAATTCAACCGACACTGGATCAAGGTCGATCCCACCCATCTGTTGGAAATATGTGAACTGGGTGATCTCCATCTCATCGAGCCAGACCTGCCATCCCACTCCCCAGGCTGCCAGTGTCGGTGACTCCCAATCGTCCTCGGCAAATTTCACGTCGTGGTCGGCGAGTCTTAGTCCTATTTCCTCCAAACTCGTCAAGTAGATGTCCTGGATATCGTCCGGCACCGGTTTTAGTATCACTTGATACTGATGATGCAATCGAAACCGAATCGGGTTCTCCCCGTACCGCCCATCGGTCGGTCGCCGACTCGGCTCCACATAGCCGACTTTCCACGGCCTTGGTCCTAGCGCCCCGAAAAAAGTGGCCGGATTAAACGTCCCGGCCCCCTTCTCTATATCGTAGGGGTGAACAATCAAGCAGCCTCGACTTCTCCAAAAGTCATGCAAGTGGAGAATAATGTCCTCGAAATTCATCCTACTGTTTCACGGCCTCTTCCTTGGCCATTCCGGCAAGGACAGCGAACGTTTCCGTATCACGTACTGCAATGTCGGCCAGGACCTTGCGATTCAGTAGCACACCCCGACGTTCAAGGCCCCCGATGAATGCCGAGTAGGAGAGTTTATTCTGCCTTGCCGCAGCACCAATTCGCGTGATCCACAACCGCCGGAAATCACGCTTCCGTCGCCGCCGATCAATGTAGCTGTTTCGGAGCGCCTTCATCACCGCCTGTTTCGCGATCCGGTGCGATGTGCCTCGCTTCCCCTTGAAGCCCTTGGCAAGCGCCATGATCTTCTTGCGACTCTCTTTGCGCTTGTTGCCTCCGCGTGCTCTTGGCATCTTCTTCTCCTTCTATTTCCTTGCCTAGCTTCCGATCATTCGTTTGACTGCTTTGGCCTGCCCACCGGCAAGTTGCTTGTCTTGGCGGGCCTGCCGCTTCGCCTTTGAGCGCTTCTGCACGTTCTTGTGAAAGTAGTTCGACATGTGGTGAAAGAGTTTGCCGCTCTTTGATTTCTTGAATCTCTTGTACGCGCCCCGATGTGTCTTCTGCTTGGGCATATCGTCTCCTCCTCACCCTTGCTGACTGGGGACCAGCAACATCTGCAGTACCTTTCCTTTCGCTTTCGGGTTTCCTTCCACGCGAGCGATGTCATCTACCTGTTGGGCAACACGTTTCATCAAATCTTGACCGCGCGAGGCGTGTACGATTTCACGTCCGCGGAAGAAGATACTCACCCGAACCGTGTCGCCGCGGGCTAGGAACTCGCGTACCCGCTTCATCTTCGTCTCAAAGTCGTGCTCGCCTATCTTGATCGTGAACTTCATCTCTTTCAGACGAGAACGGTGTTTTTG
>CAZDDA010000184.1:0-5200 GCA_964504085.1 uncultured Thermotogae bacterium
TGGAGGAAAACGGCGTCACGGTGGTAGACGACTATGCCCATCTTCCTGAAGAGATCGAGGCTACCCTGAAAGCGATCCGTGACGGATGGAACGGAAGGCGGATCGTGGCAATATTCCAACCTCACCGATACACTCGAACCTCGGAGATCGGCAATGAGTTCGGAAACGCATTCCGCAAGGCCAATACAGTGGTTGTGACTTCAATTTACCCCGCCATGGAACGACCAATCCCCGGTGTATCGTCGCAGAAGATCGTGAACGCAATTGCCCGCTCCGCGCACGTAGATCTGCATTCAATTCGACGAAAACAAGAAGTTATTGCTTTTCTTAAGAAATATATTGAACCAGAGGATTTCATCATTAGCTTTGGTGCCGGAGACATCTGGACGGTGACCGAGGAACTGTCATGCTTTCTGAAGAAGGGGCACTTCTGCAAGGTTTAACCCGAGCGGCCTCTATCGACCGACTCCAAGTGCTACGCAACAAGATCAGATTTGACGAGCCTTTGTCGAACCACACTACCCTCGGCGTGGGCGGGGAGGCACGCTACTACTGCACTCCCGAGAGCACCGAAGAACTGGCTGACCTGATCGGCGTCTGTCATCGCTGCAACCAGCCGTACCGTCTGCTGGGAGCGGGCTCCAACACCCTGTTTGCGGACCGTGGATATCCGGGGATGGTGATCTGCACGGAAAAACTCCACGGCGCATCATTTGGCAAGAGATCCGTACGCGTATCAGCAGGCGAGAGTCTTGCCCGGCTCCTCGATGCGGCAAACCACAACGGAGTCCGCTCGCTCGATTTTCTTGCCGGGATCCCCGGCTCACTCGGCGGGGCAATCACGATGAACGCTGGCATTCGCCAACAATCGATCAGTGCCATAGTAATGGAAGTCGCCGCCATCGATCCCGCGGGGAATGTGAGAATCCTGCAGCAAAGAGATTGCGAATTCGCCTACCGTCAAAGCCTCTTCCGAACACAGCGCATGCCGGTTTTGTGGGCGCGGCTGCGCTTGGATTTGGATGGTGAATCGTATGATCGCGAAGCGATACGCGCACAAAGACTGGCGCACCAACCGGTGTTTGCCCGTAGCGCAGGTTGCGTGTTCAAGAACCCCCCAGGCGGCTCAGCCGGCAGACTGATCGACGAGGCCGGGCTCAAGGGAACAAGGGTTGGAATGGCCAAGGTATCAGAAAAACATGCCAATTTCATTCTCAACCTCGGCGGGGCCACCAGCGCTGAGATCCGCAAATTAATTGACATTGTGCGTCAAAAGGTGTATAAAAGTTTCCGCATTTTGCTCGAGCCGGAGATAGAGGTTATCGATGGGTAGGTAAGAGAGGGGGAACTGAAAAGATCGGCTGTCTACCGGGCTGTTGTGATAGGGGGGGTTCTTATCGCTGCTGCCATTATTGCTCTGTATTCACCATGGTTGGGTCTCTTTAAACTTCGTGAGATTGTAGTAGAAGGAAACAACCATCTCGCGACCGAAGAGATTGTACGTACATCCGGCCTCCGCTTGGGGTGTAATTTCCTGAGAATGCCGGTTCATTGTGCTGTGGAAGCGATCTCCAAGTTACCTTGGGTAAGAGAGGTCTCCATCCGCCGAGTCTGTCCCCACAAGGCTGAGATCATCGTTCAAGAACGCTCTCCGATTGCCATGATCTCCGATCCCGAAGACGAGAACAGCCTATTAGTTGTGGGAGAGGGAGGGGTGCTCGTACAACGGGTAAGTGAGGGTGTGTCCACAACTCTGGTGGTACGCGGAGCAGATCTCACTGGAAGCAACCCGGGGGCGCGGCTAACAGACCGCGGGATTATCGCTGCGCTCGAACACCTCCATCGTAGAGCGCTGACTGCTGGCCCCTTTCATCTGGCTGATTTCTCCAATCCTTCTGCAATCATGCTGTATACTACAGACGAACTCGAGGTGAACCTCGGTCCAATTGATGGGATCCAAGTACGGATTGACGCTCTGGCAGGACTCTTGCAAACGCTCAATCAAGTAGATTATCGTTCAATCGACCTCAGATTTGGGGGAGAAGCGATTCTGGTACCCCGTAAGGTGGTGAACCAATGAGAAAAGAGAAAGTGGTGGTCGGCCTGGATGTGGGGACCACCAAGGTTGTTGCTCTGGTTGGGAACATAATCGACGGAACGATCGAGATCATCGGCCTAGGCAAGGCAGAATCTCGTGGCTTGGAAAAAGGGGTAGTCGTCGACATCGGCCGCACCATTACGTCAATCCACAAGGCGATCGAAGAGGCGGAAAACATGGCCGATGTGAAGATCAATTCGGTCTACGTCGGCATTGCCGGCAAGCACATCACGTCAATCAACAACAGCGGGACCGTATCCATAAACCGACCCGACCGAATCATCGCTCAAGACGACGTGCGCCGTGTTGTGGAAACGGCTCAAGCAATCCAACTCCCCCCCGAAAGCGAGATGATTCACATCATCCCGCGACAGTACATCGTCGACGGCCAGGATGGAATCACCGATCCGGTGGGAATGACGGGGACGCGGCTCGAGGTCGATGTGCACATCGTGACCGGCGCGGTCACGGCCGTACACAATCTGGTTCGATGCGTGGAGAACCTGGGTGTAGGGATTGAGCAGATCGTTCTCGAGCCACTGGCCTCGTCGATGGCCGTTCTCTCCTCGGCGGAAAAGGAACTCGGTGTCGTTCTGATGGACATCGGCGGCGGCACCACGGACATCAGCGTATTCCGCGGCGGCGATATCTGGTTCTCCAAGGTAATTCCCATCGCCGGGGAACACATCACCAACGACATCACTGTCGGACTTCAGACACCGATTGAGGAAGCGGAACTCATCAAGAAAGAAGCAGGTACTGCTCTGGTTGAGAGTGTCGCTGAGGACGAAAAAATCGAGGTGGCAACGATCGGTGGTGACGAGAAGAAGACCGTGTCGCGCAAGAAGCTGGCCAAGGTCATTGAGCCGCGGGTTGAAGAACTCCTTGACCTTGGGATGCAAGAAGTTGAGGATGCCGGCTATCGCGACTTGGTCCCGGCCGGGTTGGTTCTCACCGGAGGAACATCACTACTGCAGGGCATCACGGAGTTTGCTGCCCAAAGATATGACATTCCGGTCCGTCGAGGAAGGATTCCCCAGGGAATTCACGGGCTGCGAGACATCGTTGAGTCTCCAATCTTTGCCACGTCAATCGGCCTCCTGCGCTACGCAGTGGAGACGAAGGATTTCAAGAAACCGGAGTATGCACAGAGGAGAAGCTCGCTGATCAGCAAGCTTTTCACTTGGCTCAACCGATTTTTCCGGGGGTAAGGCTAATGATAGAGGACCAGAATTTCACACCACCCGCCCGATTGATGGTTCTCGGTGTCGGTGGTGGAGGGGGAAACGCGGTCGACCGGATGTTCAACATTCGCGTGAGCGGTGTAGAACTGGTCGCTGTCAACACAGACGCCCAGGTTCTCGATGTCGTGGAAGCGCACCGCACGCTACAAATTGGCGGCAAGCTGACGTGTGGACTGGGCGCTGGCGGAAACCCGGAGATTGGCAAACTCGCTGCCGAGGAAAGCCGGGAAGCGATCATGGACCTCCTCAACGGGGTCGACATGGCGTTTATCACCTGTGGAATGGGCGGTGGAACCGGAACCGGTGCCGCGCCAGTGATCGCCTCGCTGGCCAAGGAGGCAGGGGTTCTGACCACAGGGATTGTCACCCGACCGTTCTCGTTTGAGGGCCTGGCCCGCGCCGAGAAGGCGGAGGTGGGAATTGCGCGCCTCTCTCAAACAGTCGACGCGCTGATTACAATCTCCAATGACAAGCTTCTCAAGGTCGTCCCGGCAGACACCCCGATCACCAAGGCATTCGAGATGGCCGATGAGATCCTGCGGCAGGGAGTGGAGGGAATCTCCGATCTAATCACTATCCCAGGGATGATCAACCTCGACTTCGCAGACATTGAGAGCGTAATGCGCAATGCCGGTACGGCAATGATGGGCATCGGCGAGGGAGAGGGAGAAGGCAAGACCAAAGAGGCCGCACGAAGAGCGATCTCCTCACCACTGCTCGACGGCGCCATCCGGGGGGCCCGCAAGGTGATCATGAACATCACCGGCGGAGCCGATCTCACCCTGGAAGAGGTCACAGACGCTGCGTCTCTCATTCGAGAAGCCGTCTCCGACAAGGCCGACATCATCTTTGGCACGGCGATCCGCGACGGAATGGAGAAAGTCCGTCTAACGGTGATCGCTACCGGTTTTTCGGTTTCCTACACCGGCGAGGAGGAAGGTCCGTTGCTCAGCCATGAGACCATGCTCGCCAAGCTGGAAAAAGAGAGCCGAATCGGCGAGGACGACTTTGATATTCCGACCTTCCTGCGACGCAGCCGCAAGATGCGCGAAGAGGCCCCGACACATCGACGGGGACAGGAACAAGAAAAGCTGACCCCTGCGAAACGAAACAGATAGACCAGTGCCAGAGGTGGGGGTCGAACCCACACGACCTCAAGGGTCACGGGATTTTGAGTCCCGCGCGTCTGCCAATTCCGCCACTCTGGCATCAATTACAAACCATTCTACTCGCTCGATCCGGGCCCGTCAATACTGAAGCACCTTTATAGTTCCCTTCCTAACTGTATTTACCGCAGCAGTCGCTACAGTGCCACAAGCTCGAGGTCGCGAGCGGATTGCAGAGGCTTCTCCGGCCAAAGGATCGCCACCCGGCGTTCGGTGCCGCCGTAGGCCGTTGAGGTGAAGATCGTCAAGCAACGCTCTGCAAACAGCAGGCCGGGAGCAGATGGCTGATGCGATCGGACGAGCGCCTTCAGCCCGAGCCGATCGGCGATCGTCTTGAAGGCGTCCCGGCCAAAGGTGGGTCGACCGAACACACCGGGATCAACGACGTACCCGGGAGTGTCTACCCAGTCTCCCCACGTGATTCGCCGCCAATTCGACGAGCCCAACCCGATGTCCTTGATCTCTTCCACTGCATCCACGTCCGGCAACGCTCCGTGGAGGGCGAGCACTCCACGAGGGTGCCACGCGGCAAAGGGCATCTCAGAGAGGGCCTGCGCGAGGGCTTGCTCCTCGTGTGAGGGCAACCGCTGCCAGAAATCCGCCGGGGAGAAGGACGACACTGCCCAGCTCTCGTGATTGCCCATGAGCAGAAACGCCCGGTCCGGATGAGCAAGTTTCGTTCGAAGGAGAAG
>CAZDDA010000185.1:0-5145 GCA_964504085.1 uncultured Thermotogae bacterium
ATGGCAATTTCAATGAGAAACTCAAGAGAGGCAAGGCCACCCTCAGCCACCACCCTCCCACCCCACAAGCCGGCTCATAACCCCCACCTAGCCCCCCACATCCCTTCATCTCATCCCTCACGCCGCACACTGTCTCCCGATTCACCCCAGCTTCGCTGAAGGCCGCTCCCTCCCGCAGGGGACACAATGCCCGCCGTTGCCGCAAGCGGGTTAATTGGGGACACAATGCTGCTCCCGCCCCTTCTCCCGAATCGTGCCTCTGGAAACGTTCCCCGATCCCGGTCAAACCAGACCTCGTTCCGTTTGTGTCCCCATAATCCGGGCACATAATCCCTCCCTCTTCCTGACGGGGACACGATGCTGGTCTTTCTCAGGTTCACCCGTTCCCGCTCAGGAGACCTCCTCAACTCTCCATCCCACCTTGTCCGCCTACGTTCGTGTCCCCCATCTGCGACAATCTCCTTGTAGGGGCAACCCCCCCGTGGTTGCCCGACCTTGCTCACCAACCCCATCATGGGAGCGCTGCCTCGTCCTCCGTAGCCTTGGCGGCCCAGGAACCTGTCCTCCGTAGCCTTGGCGAAGGAGGATCGCCGCGCCCTTCTTCTCTTCGCACGGGGACATAATCCCTCACCGGCGTTGCCTAAGCCCCCGCCCTTTCACCTCTTCCTTGCACCTCCATCCCACCCCTTCAGCCGCCGATTATGTCCCTGTCCACTCGTCGTAGGGGCGCCGCTTGCCGCGCCCTTCTTCTCTTTTTCCTCTTGACACGGCCCCAAAGCGGTGTACACTATTACAATATTACGTTACATCGTCATGGAGTACAGGCCGCTGAAGCAAAAGAGAAAGGAGCCGTTGCGATGCAAACCCCCGAAGAGCTCGGCTCGCTGACCGAGGCCATTGGCAAGGTCGAAGAGGGCTTTCCCCCTGCCCTCGTGCGTGAGTGGTGCAAGCAACTCAAGAACGAGGGCGACTTCGTCATGCTCTGGGCAGCCGCTGCCAAAGCGAAAAAGGGCGCGATGGGCTGGTACTACCTGTCGATGGAGTTCTCAGACGAAGCACCGGCGTCCAAAACCATCACCGAAACCCCTCCCGCCAACGTCGAGCGCCTCTTCTCCCCTCTTTCTCACGAAGGGCGCGTAAAGATCATGCAGGCCCTCTATCCCGATCCTCTCACCGCATCGGATCTCGCAGCCAAGACCGGCTTTGCCGGCGGCGCTCTCTACCATCACCTTCGCGAGCTTAAATACGCCTTCTACGTGCATGACCGGGAAGGCAAGTGGGCTCTCACCAATCTCGGCCACCAGATGCTTCTCACCGTCACCTGCATGGCCGGCCGCCTCGTCGTCGACCGCGCCCAGGACGGCCTAATCATCGGAACCGACTGGGAAACCCGAACGTCTCCCAACCCCTGAACACCTCACCCACCCTCCTTGCGGCCGTGCTTGAATTTGCGGCTGCCATTGTCTACGATTCCAGCTGGAGGACCCGCGCCGAGTCCTCTAAACACCGCGCCACACCACCAGGAGAGAACCGTGGTTCGCCCGTCGGACAGTCTTGGAGAGCATGTGGAATTCGTGACGGTGTTGCCCAGCGCCCCCGACACCGTCTCCCGCTTCCTCGAATTAGGCCGCGCTTACCTGTCGGAACTGGACCCCACGCCCGAGGACGTGAACGAGAGATTCCTTCAGAGCATTCTACGTCGTCAGATAGAGCCTGACCGCTGGCTGTTGCTTCTTACATGCGGTGGAGAGGACATAGGTTTCGCTCACGCCAAGATAGACCGCGACGAGCGACCCGGTTGGGGATACATACTCGAATTCTACATTGTTCCTCGCGAACGTCGGCGCGGATGGGGAAGTCGGCTGTTTACGCACGTCACCGAGCTGCTGAAGCTACGAGGAGTCAGGCAGGTATGGCTCACGTCGAACGAGCGTGCCCGCGACTTTTGGCTCAAGCTTGGCTTCCAGGCCACAGGCGAGAAGGAGCACGGCCAAGAGGTCATGGTGCTTGCCATGTCGTGACGACCTCGGTCTCTCTCCACTCCCAGCCACCCCACGTGTCCTTTCGCACAAATCACCCGCCCCCTCCCGCGCTGGAGAGGGTCGTGGGCTGTGGAAGTGTGCAGACGCGGCCTTTGGCAGAGACACTCCCAGCCAGCGCTTTGTGTCGATTTTTCTCGTGTTGCTCCTTGACGCCGTGGATAGACTACGCATTGTATGATGTCGGATACCAACTGTAATCGGAGCGGAGAGTCAAGTCATGCAAGAGCACCTCAAGCGCCAATACCTCGAGGAAGAAGAATTCCTGGACGAGTACTCGGATGTCGCGAGTGTGGCGGAAAAAGTTCTCAACGGCCAATGGGTAGCCAATTATGGCTGTAATGATGTTGTGAGGAAGAACCAGGAATACTTCCTTTCGACCGGCGAATTGCAGCTCCTCGTCTTCGACTCGGCTGCGGTGTACCACGACGCGCACGGCTTTTCATCGGTGCTGATTGTGCTGAAATCCTCGCAACGCGCTGTCACCGTCCAGGTCAGAAAGGCTGACGGTGGACTCGTCGGGGAGAAGATCGTTGACAAGTCTCATCTGTCAGAGAAGCCTTGATCCGCGAACGTATCCGCCGTGACGCTACTCGGGTCAAGAAGCTCGTGGGCGATATCCTGCTCCGTGTCGAGGTGAATGACTACCATGCGCCGGCTGGGCGAGTGGGGTCTTCAGGCAGCACAGAAGGACAACCTTGCGGGAAAGCCGATGATTCCTTATGATGCCATCCGTAGATCTGCGAGTCAGGGGAGCCATGAGCCGAACCAAGGCTACTCAAACCACCGTTAGGCCTTTCCTTAAGTGGGCGGGTGGCAAGTCACAGTTGCTTCAGCGCTATCATTCTCTTTTCCCCGAAGAGCTCAAGAATGGCACGGTAGATTCCTACGTGGAGCCCTTTTTGGGAGGGGGCGCTGTCTTCTTCGAAGTTGCGCAGTCCTACGCGATACAGCGTGCTTCGTTGTCTGACGTGAATCGAGACATTGTCTTGGCGTATAGGGTTGTTCGGTCGGCCGTCGATGAACTAATTGGTTGCCTTGAGCCGTACGCTCGCAAATACACCTCGATGCCAATTGATCGGCGAGAACGTTTCTTCTACGAAGTCAGGACCCGCTTCAACGGCTCCATGCGAGACCTGAATTACCAGCATCAGTCAACTGAGTGGACTTCTCGAGCTGCTCAGCTGATATTCCTTAACAGAACGTGCTTCAATGGGCTCTTCCGCCTCAACAAGCAAGGCGAGTTCAATGTCCCTTTTGGCAGATACAAGAGCCCCCGGATACTTGACGAGGACAACCTCCGAGGAGCTTCGGAACTGCTGCAGGTCGCCCATATAGAGGCCGCGGACTTTGAGGATACAGACGAACGCGTGGCGTCACATTCCTTCGTCTACCTTGACCCACCGTATAGGCCTATCAGTAGCACGGCCAGTTTCACATCCTACTCAGGAAACGGTTTCGGCGACGAAGAGCAGATTCGCCTTGCGCGCTGGTTCAGGCGGCTCGATGCTTTGGGGAGCAAGCTGATGCTCAGCAACTCAGATCCGAAGAACATCGATGCTCATGATAACTTCATCGACGACTTGTACTCGGGTTATCGGATACGTAGAATTCCTGCCCGCCGCGCGATCAATTCTGATGGAAGGAAAAGGGGCAGGATAAACGAAGTGGTCGTGACAAATTACTAGCCTCCGCACTTAGAAAAAGGAACTCTAATGGCCGGCTACGTAATAAATCTTGATAGGCTTGGTTCCCTGAGCCTGTACACTGAGAGTGGGATTTATTCAACCAAGCTGAACGCACCGTCCGGAACCTGGAAGCGCCACCATGAGGCTACTTTCGCCGACTACGCGACGATGAAAAAGGGAGACAATATATACTTCTTCATTCGCCGAAAGGTATATGGTGTGGGCGAACTCGTTAACCTGAAAACCGACTGCGCTTTCTCAAATTTCCCAGGAGCGTGTCGACCGGATGATTTCAAGTACGGGGCCATCAAGTCTGCTCTCCTTTGGGACGAGGGGAAGCTTAGCGTGAATCAACGTTGGCTCTGCGCGTTTCGACCTGCTCCTTACTTCTTCACATCAGGCGTTGATATGGACGAACTTCTCGCATCCAATCCTCCAGCCTTCAGGATGTTGCGCGTCTTGTGGAAGGTTTCTTTCATAAAATTTCCAGATGATGAAAATCAAGCTTTCAAGGATGCAATCTTAAGGTCTAACACAAGCGCCCTGGATGACCCGCAACCGGGGACAAATATCTTTCCGACCCTGTACGAGTCTGCACATAGACGAATCGCTGAGAAACTCACGCAAGCGGACTACGGACTGAATGCCCCTGAAATGCTGGCAGCATGCGCTGATGGCGAGCGCCTGAAACATGAGATGGCTGTGGAGGCTGGCCTGCTCCGCCAGTTGTCTGAGCACGACCGGCATACTGAAGCCGTCTTTGGTGCTTGGGATTATCTCTCTCACCAGGTGGTCGCTTCACCTTTCAAGCCTGTAGACTACATGGATAAGATGGACGTCTTCGGATACTCCTATCTCCGCTCTCATCGCCCAACAATGGCCCGATATCTTGTTGCCGAGGTGAAGAGGGACGACGCCTGCAACGAGCATATTGACCAGCTTCTGAAATATGTCGACTGGGTCTGCAGGGAGTACTGCTTCGGCGACTATTCACCCATCCACGCCTTTCTTGTCGCCCATGCATTCAGTGAGGAGGGGTCAGCCCACGCGGAGAGTAGTGCGACCAGGAAGTACACTGCTGGCGCGCGACCTGTTCGGGTATGCGAGTGGAACAACTTAACGCTTGTGACATATCGATTTGACCCGGACTCTGGGATGATTCGATTTGAGCCCGTAAACACGTAGCTACGGGTGGCCAAGACGCTGATCTCACGGTCTAATGGGTTCTATCCCCTCCTTGACTCCCCTTCCCCCTCCCCGTACACTCACCACCTGTGGCTTCACGTGGTTTGTTGACCTCGTTTCCTCTCGAAGACCGGCTCCGATTGTGAAAATCATCGTACCGATAAAGCAGGTTCCCGAAACAACCGCCGTCAACCTCGACGAGAAAACCGGCACCATGATCCGCGAGGGCGTCG
>CAZDDA010000186.1:0-5124 GCA_964504085.1 uncultured Thermotogae bacterium
GATCGGCGAACTACTACTTCTTCCAGCTCGCCACCGGCCAGGTCGTCTTCTGCATCACGCCGAGTCCCAACATCTGGGGTGACGACCGTCGCGAAACGAGCAGCTTTCTGCCGATGGTCGCCCGCCGCATGGTCGATCTCATGCCGCGGCTTGAAAACATCCGCGTGCGCCGCACCTGGCGCGGTCTCTATCCGATGAGCCCGGACGGATCGCCGCTTGTCGGCTGGTCGCGCGAGATCGAAGGGTACTTGATGGCGATTGGCATGTGCGGACAGGGGTTCATGCTCGGCCCCGGCCTGGGGGAGCTGCTCGCTCGTGTGGTCACCCAAGACGAGCTGGACGAAAAGGACCAAGAAGTCCTCGACATCCTCTCCCCGTACCGCGAGTTTGCCGGCATGGAGGCGCTGAAGTAGGCAACTTGTATCCCATGATACCAACCTGCTGGCCACGGACGTTGTCGACCTCCTAAACCAGTAGAAACCCAGGAGTTCAGGAAAGAAAACAGATCCCGCTTCGTTGTGTCATCTGGATGATTCTGGAACCTCTTTCATGCAATCTCTCCAAACGCCTCTTTCAGGATTGACTTGGCCTGCTTGGCCGGGATGCTCTTGGGCCCAAAGGTGAACAGGTGCTTGCCGAATGTTGTCTTGACGATTAATCGATCCGGCCCGCCGGAGACTTCGATGTCGCCGCCGCTGCCCCTCTCAACGCGAATCCGCTTGATCTCATCAGCGGGGATGACAAAATTGCCTTGCGTTTCTGCGAGAATCGCATCCGCCGTCATCCCGCGATACTTCTGATCAAGCGGAATATCGCCCAAGGATTTGCGCAGTTCCTTTGTCATGATGGCGACAATCAGCCTGCTGGCGGTGACGATCACGTTGCACGATTCGTACTTCAAGAGCCCCTTCTTGTGCTTCAGGTCCGGGATGATCCCCACGATCTGTTCGGATCCCATAGCCCCTACCTCCTTGAATGGCGGTCAGTCGATATTATCTTAACCCCGTGAGAAGAAGAAGGCTCTTCGTCATTCGGTGATAGGTAACTCGTCAAGAAACGACGGCTCGCCAACCATTAGAAAGCCAGGAGACCAGGAAATAGACCAATCTCCCGCAACCCGAAGTCAAGAATTTGGTTCTGTGTCACTCCAGGATTCCTGGTTTCCTCATAAGAGATTTCGATTGTCCGCTCAAGAGAGGAAGGAGCTTGATAAGTAGTGAAGGCTGGTGTGGGCTTGTCTTGGCAGCTACGATCTTTCCTACGATGGCGTTGCACCTGGCTGTAGAAGAACCACTCTTCTCGGGGATCACGCGGCGTGATGACACGCTGTCACGTCGATTTTGGACGAGCCGGCAGGCCTGCCGGATTCTCCGTCGGGCCGGTTTTCGGTGGTTGAGCTACACCTGATGATCGAGGGATACTACGGCATTCGGGGGGAACTCGGCAACTGGGGTTCCTACGACTGCGAAGCTGCGGGAACTATCGTTGGAGGATTAGATGGACGAGCTTTGGGTTTCGGTCGATCGAGTCGAAGGGGCCTGTTCGGGTCCGGTTCCGATGTCACCCGGAACGGGATTTCTCGTCCGCACCGGGCGGCTGTTTCTTCCTGGCGGCAGGCCAATCTGCATGTACGCTCTGCAGAGCGTGATTCCGCTGCTGCCGGCGAAGGAACGGGCCATTGACGAGGACAAAAAGGCCGATTGGCTGTGGCGGGGCGATGAGGTTCAGTGTCCCGATCCCAAGGGAGGCGTCGTGTTGCGCATCGAAAAACGCCCGTTGGGAAGTACCGAGATATCCTTCAGTGCAGCACCCGAGGCAACCGGCGGCGATCTTCGTATCGTGGTGCAGAGGGTGCTTGGAACATGCACTTCAGGCATGGCCCCCGGGCACGAGCTTCTGCTGCGGGGAAGCAGCATGTACCTTGCGCAGCCTTTCTGTCTCTATGCCCTACAAGCCGTTTTGCCGCTCCTTCCTGCCTTCCAGCGCAGCCTCGCACCGGACGACTGGATGGCCAAGGAGAACCTCATTGTCTGTCCCGACCCGGCAGGAAACGTCCTGCTACGGGTCGACCGCCTATAGATCTACTCTTCTTGTGCCCAGTCGCGAATCTTGTGCTTGATCTTCTCCTCGATTTTCTGGCCCAGGTTGTTCCAATCCATGTCGCTGTCCGCACCGACCCAGCGGGAGAACCCATCCTTTATCTTCGTTTCAATCTTTTCGCCAACCTCGTCCCAATCGCGTTTCTTTCGCCGCCAGATGAAAAAGCCGCGGTTCGCGCCGATTCCTACCCAGGCGAACAGCAGAATGATGAGGAACCACAGGCCCGCGGCCTGTAGATAGGTAAGTGGTTTGACCAACCCCAGATGCCAGACCAAAATGTGGTTCCACAGCCGCATGATCACCCAGCTGAAGAAAAAGAATGCAGCAATGCCTCCCCCGCTGATGAGCTTTGTGAATAGACGCATTTCACACGCACCTCCTATAGATGATTCGGCCATTGTACCATGATTGCCGGTGCAAAAGTCAAATCGATGTACCCCAGAGCACTTTGCAAAAGAGACCTCCTGCATTGCCCGATCGTTCGGCTGTGTGCACGTCCTGCTTTTGTTCTGCTACTATGAAACCAGAATTCCGCCAGTGTGTAGGTCAAGAGAGGTGATGCACATGCGTGCCGGTACTGCGGTCAGTTTAGTTCTTCTTGGGCTGATGATGCTCTTTGTTGGGGCAGTGGGTGCTGCGCAATTCCAGAGCAGCGCCTCTGCCGTTGCCTCTTCAGGAGAACCGATTCGCTCTATGGTGGGGACGTTCGTGTTTGAGCAAGGGAGCAGCATCGGCCTGACAATCGAACGCCGGGAGCCGTGTCCCTGCCTTTGCGAGCCGCTGTCGGTCACCGGAATGCACGTCCTCGACGAACAGGACAATCCAGTTTTTGTGGCTGAACAAGAGGGCCCGGCAGGATTGCCTACTCCTTACGAGGCGTGGATCGGTCGATGGAACCTCGTCGGCCAGCTTGGCGGACCGGCTCCGGTGGGCTTCTATAGTGTGGTGGTGGAGACGACGATCGGTGAGTTTCGTGCATGCATCGAAGTTGTTGCCGTAGGGGCGGCAGACCGGATGGGACGTGTTTCCTCGGAGGCTTCCGTCTGTGGAATTGGCCTGTCGGTGTATCGATTGGTGGACGAGACGGTCCATGATCAGACCGTCGTTCTGCGAGAGGGCGAAAAACTGGTGGTTGCTCTCGAGGGGAACCCGACCACTAGATTTGAATGGGAAATCGAGAGTGAGCCGGCCGGTGGATTGCTTCAACGGATTGAAGGACCGGCGTACAGCTCCTCATCCTCGCGCATTGGCACAGGAGGGACGTTCTACTTTCGCTACGTAGCGGTTGTTGCCGGACAAGGCGAATTGACGTTTGTCTACCGCCGGCCCTGGGAAACCGTACTCCCGGAGAAGATCGTTTCTATGCTGGTCTTGGTGCTCTGAATTCGGGATCTCCGTAAGGATTCTCATCTGCGCGGCCGTGTCTAACTGTCGTTCCTCCCAGGCACAATCTCTATAAGATGTCCATTAGTGGACGAACCAGGAGGTGAGACTTCGGACCGATAACGGCAGACCTCACGAATTGCAAAAAAAGTGAGGGACGCAAAGCCACGGGCCTGAGACGGCCGCCGGGCTACCGAAGACGAAAATGACGAGATGGCAGCTGACCGTATCTCTACTCATCCTCCTGCTTGCTGCAATCTCTAGTACGGCATTCGCATCGAGGACAACAGCTACAGTCGAGGTCTCATGGACTGTTCTGCCTTTTCAGTCGCTTTCCATCGCAGGAGATAGCAGTGGCGATGCGGCGGTATACTCCCGTTTTGGTCTTCGTCAGCCGACCGAAGCCGATTTTGCGGTTGGATACGTCGAAGAGCGGAGCGCACTGACTCTGAAGGCAGCGAGCAATATCCCGTGGACGGTCCAGGTTCATGCCCTTGAATCCAACATGGGGTCAAGCAACGACGGGACGTACACAAAACCTCTTACAGATTTCTCCCTTCGCTCCAACGGCGGTTCGTATTCCTCCATTACCGGATTTGATCAAACACTTGCCAGTGGCGATACCGGTGAGCACACACTAGTCATCGACTACAAGGTAGATACGGAGAAGGAAACCCACAGGGACGGCGACTACGGATTGACCCTGGTGTACACGATTACGGGCAGCTGAACTCTTCAGTATCCTCCCTTGCCAGGCAGAGTGCTTGTTATGCGCTCTGCCACTTTGTTTAAAGTCAGTTTTTAAGCTCGATGAGCCCTTGGATCTTCTCCAGCAGTTTATCACCAATCCCGCTGACCTGTTTCAGGGTATCCAGTGTTTGAAAAGGGCCGTGTTCTTCCCTGTATGTGACGATTCGTGCAGCCAGTACGTCTCCGATTCCTGGAAGGGCAGTGAGTTCGTGCGCGGACGCAGTGTTCAGATTCACCTTCTCTTGACGATCGGAGAAAGAGGGGAGTAGGATGCGGACCCCAGTGATCTCAATTGGGTCAGGAAGCGCCGGGGGAAGGGTTCTGGTCTTAGGAAGAAACAGAGCAAGGCCACTTGCCGCCAATCCGGCAGCAACGATGATGATCAATCCCCGTTGCTGAGCCGATACAAGGTGCACGTTCATGAAAACAGCTCTCTGATGCGGCTGATTCCGGCCTGCTCGCGTGCTATTCGCATCGGCTCTGCAAGACGCTCATAGCGTGGCCTGCCGAACTTGTCGGAATAGGCGCGGGCAAACAATGTGCGAAGCTTCTCTCTCAGGGTGTCGTCTTTCTTCAGAATCGATCCTTGCTGCTCGACTAGGCGCACTACGTCGGGAACGTACAGGTCGATCTGTGCTGCCTGGCTGAATAGTTCTAAGGCCTTTCCATTGTCGATTCCAACGGCATCCGTGGCCTTGGCGAACAGAGCTCGGCGCGTCAATTCGTCCTGCGCCAACTGCCGCATTAGGCGCTCCTGTTCCTTATGATAGTCCAGTTTCTTCTTGTTAAAGGAGAGGATTTGGCGTTCACAGCCGTCTTGTCTGTCAGGAAAGGCATTCGGTGATTTTGCGATCTTTCCGTGCCAGGCGAGGCAGGCGGGGCAGGTGCTGT
>CAZDDA010000187.1:0-5112 GCA_964504085.1 uncultured Thermotogae bacterium
CTGTAGAATTTACCCTTCCCCTATCGTTACGTTTTGAGGGTCAGGCCCCTTACCACAGAGGTTTGCTTTAAGTCGCCTCCTTTCGCCTTACGATGCATCAACCCGCTCCATCAGCCGCTTACTCAGCAGGCGATAGTGCTCCGCGCGGGTGTCTGCCTTCACGGTTTCATCTTCCAGCTCAGCGATGACAAACGGTCTACCAATCGAAATCGTAACCTGCGGGAAACGAAAAGGGTAGCGTGGTGGGTACGGCCCGTTTGCCTGGATGTTCAGTGGAAGTAGTTCTTTGCCTGTTAGTCGTGCAAAGTGAATCGCTCCGGCCTTGGGGTCTACGCGGCGTTGCGTCGTCCCCTCCGGAAAGATGCCGATCAATCGCTCCTGTTTAAGCGCTCTGAGGGTGTGTCGGAGATTCGTCTTGCTGAAGCGCTCTCGGTCAATTGCAGTAGCGTAGAGCCTTATTAGCGGGTTGAAGATCGGGTTGCGCAAAAGGCCCTTCCGGGCAATGAAGTGCACGCGGTTTTGCCAGCCGAGAGCCACTGCCAAGAACGGTATGTCCCAATAACTACGGTGACGCGCAATGGCAATGTACCCACTTCCTTTCTCCACCATATCTCTCCCAGTGACCCGCAGCCGGAATAGCGTCTTTGCAATGAGGGTGAGGAAAACGCACAACAATACGTAAAATCCGTCTTTGAAGAGAGCCTTCAACTGGCGTGTCAAGGTCCTCCCAACCGCTCCTTGATGAGGTCTATCGCCTCAGAAATAACCTCTGCGAGGCTTTTGTGGTTGGTGTCGATTATAATTGCATCGCAAGCGGGGTTCAAGGGGGAAATGGTGCGAGTACGGTCCCGCTCGTCACGCGTGAGAATTTCGTTCAAGGTGGAGGAAAGATCCGTTTCTATTCGCTCTCTTGCTCGGCGCTCTGCCCTCTCTTGTGGGCTGGCCTGTAGAAAGATCTTCGCGTCGGCGGCAGGGAGAACTACTGTGCCGATGTCGCGTCCCTCCATTACAACATTGCGGTCAGCGGCAATTCGCCGCTGTAACTGCACAAGCTTCTCACGCACCTTGGGCTGCGTTGCGACCTTCGAGGAACTCTGATCAAGGTTCGGAGTATGAAGCAACTCAGTGACGTCCTTGCCGTTCAAAAAGAAGCGACCCTCATCGTTCATCGTGATTTCCATCTCGTCAAGGCTGAGACTGCGTTCAAACCCGAGGGCAACCGCTCGGTACATCTTTCCCGTCTCCACGAACAGGCCACCGAAGTGACGTGCGAGTGCTCGGCCTAGCGAAGTCTTTCCCGAGCCAGCCGGGCCGTCGATAGCTATTTGCATTCGTGTCTCCCTTCTACATGATACCCTGTTCGTGTCGGATAGCAGAGGTGAATCCTGGCTTCCGGAAAGGAGAGGGACAGCTTCTGCTTTGAAGCTTCGGCCGTCTCCAGGCTAGAGAAGGCGGCAAAGAACGCGGAACCGCTCCCACTCATCCCGGAGTAGAGGCTGGGAAGAGCGGCGACCGTGTTGCGGTAGGGTGCGAGAGCAGAATAGAGATGAAGCGCAGCAGCTTCAAGATCGTTATTTCCTAGAAGGTCTCCTGCCAATGTCTGTGTACTGCAAGAGGCCAGTTCGTCGAAATGGTCATAGACGCAAGCGGTTTGGCAATGAACCGGCGGAATGAGGAGGAGAAAGCGTTCGCGGGGTGTGATTGGAAGCGGTGTGGTCTTCTCACCTATTCCGCACACTTGCATCCGGCCGCCGGTGAGAAAGAGCGCGACGTCCGCACCGAGGCGTGTGGCAAGGTGGTGCAAATCCTCCTTTGGCAAAAGCGGGGAGGTGAGTCGATTCACGCCCCACAGAACTGCTGCAGCATCGCTCGACCCGCCGCCGAGGCCGGCACCGATCGGGATTCGCTTCTCCGTCTTGATCCTCACTCCTCTTGGATCATGTTTCTCCGCCAGAAGAAGGCGCGCTGCGCGCCCTGTCAGATCCTCTTCTGGGGGAATGCCGGCGTCGTTTTCCACTTCCACTCCTGCTTGTGTCATATCAACAGAAATCCTATCCGCAAGGCTGATCGTCTGAACAAGGGAATCAATCTCGTGAAAGCCATCCGGACGGCGGCCGAGAATCCGTAGAGACAGGTTCAATTTTGCGTAGGCCAAGAGTCTGATCACGGCGATTCGTAAACGACTTGTCCGCCTTTTATGACCATGCGAACCGGGTTATGTCCAAAGTAGTAGGGGATTTGTCGATAGGTGTCGAGGTCAAGAAGTATGAGGTCAGCTACTTTTCCTTTCTCCAGCGATCCAATCTCTTCAGAGAGTTCCAGGGCACAGGCCGCGTTCATCGTCGCGGCGGTGATTGCCTCTTCCACGGATAGATCCATCTTCATGACAGCAAGACCGATGATGGTCAGCATTGAATGAATGAGACAAGTGCCGGGGTTGAAATCAGTGGCCACGGCAATGGGCAGATCGAGTTCGATCATCCTCCGGGCAGGAGCATACGTGGAGCCTAGAGTAAACGCGGTTCCCGGGAGCAAAACGGGGATGACGCCTGCTTGTCCCAGCAGTTGCATTCCCTTTTCGCTTGCTTTGAGGAGGTGGTCGGCGGAGGTCACTTCGAGTTCGGCGGCGAGTTCTGCTCCCCCGGTGCTCGAGAGTTCGTCAGCATGCATTTTTAAGCGCAGACCCGCCCCGCGGGCTGCACGGAGGATGGCCCGTGTCTCGGCCAGGGTGTAGAAGCCCCTGTCGCAAAAGACGTCACAGAACTGAGCCAGCCGCCGTCGGCGTACTGTAGGGATCATTTGGGTGATGATGGTGGAGATATAATCATCGCGACGCACCTTTTCCGGAAACGCATGCGCTCCAAGAAACGTTGCGATTACTCGCATAGGCACAACCTTCTTCATCCGGCGGATTGCGACGAGCAGCTTGACTTCTCCGTCTAAGCTCAGGCCGTAGCCGCTTTTGATCTCAATTGTTGTGGTCCCGCTTTCCAGCATCCGCAGCAAGTGAGGAAGGGAATGCTCTAGCAATCCCTCCTCGTCCGTCTGTGCGACAGCGTGTGCGCTGGCCAGAATCCCCCCCCCGTTGTAGGGGATCCCTTGCGCGCGGGCAAGGAATTCCTCTTCCCTGGTCCCGGCGAAGACGGCGTGGGTGTGCGGGTCAACGAACCCAGGGAGAACAACTCCACCGTCAGCATCGATCAACCGGTCCGCTTCGCTTTGATTGATCCCGGTGGAGATTTCCGCCACCCTGTCTCCGTCGATCAGGAGATCGACTCCTTCATGGATTGTGAGATCGCTCATCGCCTTACCTTCTATGGGACCACTCCCACAAGGTGTAGCCAGCTGTCCGATGTTCGTGATGAGTGTCTTCATGCGTGCTCCAGAGGTCACTAGTATAGTGGCGTGAAGACAGCTTTACAACGGATCTGTACCCCTTGTATACTCCCAGCGACAAGGCGACAATGTTAGGCCCAAACGGAAATACATGAACCTGGTACAAGGAAGGCCCGGCTTTCCTCGGGGAGGAGGGGGGATTGATGTGCGGTGTCATCGGAAATCATGCCGGGCTACTGCAGCAGGCGGTGATGCGGATCGTTGCGGCAGGCGATTCAGTTAACGATATCAATACCGCCGTGGGTCATTTCACGTTCAGTTTGCCTTGCAGGGCCAACCCAGCTGCATGCGCTGGGTCGGATGGTTGGCGAATGCTGTGGTTTCGGAGGCGCTGATTGGGGACACCTCATAAGTCTGGTTACGTCGGGGTGTTGGGCCAGACAAACGTTGGGAAATCGACGTTCTTGAATGCCGTGATGGGTCAAAAACTTCTCATTACATCTCCGAAGCCGCAGACGACGCGCAACCGCGTGCGCTGTGTCTTGACAACCGAGGGAGCACAGATTGTCTTTGTCGATACCCCCGGTCTCCATAGACCGCAAAACAAGCTCGGCCGATACATCGTGCGGCAGGCCTTTCGCGCCGTTCGTGGGTTGGACTTGCTGGTGTATGTGGTCGAGCCGTGGCGAAGGGTGAGTGATTACGATTCGACGCTCCTCAGGCGGTTGTCAAGACAGGATCTTCCGATTCTTCTTCTGGTGAACAAGATCGATCTGGCCAGAGGAAACGATCTGGAAGAAACACTGATCGCTTACGAGGCGACAGGACAATTCTCAGAACTCATTCCGATCTCTGCCCTCAAGGCGATCAACCTCGACGAGGCATTACGCACCATCGTCTCCTACCTTCCGGAGAGGAAGGCGCACTTCCCTGCTGAGGTCAAGATCGACCAGCCCGAGGAATTCCTGATCAGCGAACTTATTCGCGAGAAGATCATTCACCTAGCGTACCAGGAGATTCCCTATGCTACTGCGACGCGGGTGAAGTGGTTGCGCGAAAGAGAGGACGGGATGCTCGAGATCAAGGCGGATATTCTCGTGGAAAGAGAATCCCAGAAGGGAATCATCATCGGTAAGGGTGGAAGGATGATCAAACGGATCGGAACGTTGGCCCGTGCCGAGATTGAGTCCCTACTCGGCACGCGTGTCTTTCTCGAGCTGGTGGTCAAGGTGCAAAAAGGGTGGAGCAAGGATCTCGATCAGATCAAGCAGTTGGCCGACGGAGACTCGATAGGACAATCGGAAGGAGAATGATGGATGGCTATCGTTATTGAGTCCTTGACCTCTTCAGAAGCGTTTTCTTCCTTCGAGCGCCTACAATGGGAGATCATTGGAAGAGAGGGAGGTCAGGTTCTCCCCAGGCAGCTACTGGCAGCGGTAGTCCGTGCCGGAGGCCTCGTGCTTGGCGCCTATGACACTGATGTCGTTCCCACTCGCCTTTGTGGGTGTCTTATTGACCTGCTTGCTCATCGACACGGAC
This sequence comes from uncultured Thermotogae bacterium, assembly GCA_964504085.1. Classification (GTDB taxonomy): domain Bacteria; phylum Bipolaricaulota; class Bipolaricaulia; order UBA7950; family UBA9294; genus CAZDDA01. Next base: position 4,876 of record CAZDDA010000187.1, read on the forward strand.
ACCTTTGCCGGCTGACGTTGTTGCACTACGTAGAAGAATCGGCGCGCAACTGTGGGATCGGTTATCGGTTGCGAGAAAAAGAACGGGAGGTATGCGGGAAGGATAACGCAGAGCTCATCACGTGGATGATCGATCCGTTGCGCGGGGCAGAGGCTCATTTTGCGTTCAACAAGCTTGGAGCGATTGCCCCCTCGTATGAACGGGACGTCTACGGCGAGTTGTCCGATTCTGCCAATG
>CAZDDA010000188.1:0-5111 GCA_964504085.1 uncultured Thermotogae bacterium
ATCATTGCACCCCTCCTCTCCATCCCATCGAAGAAGGAACGTATTTCGCATCATATCGTTTCAAAAGGGGAGTATAGAGTGTTGCCTGTTACAGGCAGGAGAGGCCCGTCCGCGGAAGCGCGTTCGTCTGTCGTCTGAAAACGAGACTTCTGTCCTTGTGTGAACTGCTGAGAACGGGAGCTACACGCGAGGTGAACTGCGGATGGAATACATCACAAACACGTTTAATCAGCTACTTACGGCGGGACAACGTAGAAGATGTCGTCGGGATCGTTGTTCGAATAGGTGTTGCTGTCGGGGTTGTCGAGTTTCAGTTTGCAGTCGTAGTCTACGTACACCGCAGCGCCTCCCCACTGGGTCGCCGCGTTTGCATTGAACGTGTTATTCGTCAACGTCGTTGGCAGCGCTCCTTCGGGCTCCTGCCCCGGGACAATGGAACTCAAGTGAATTGCTCCGCCGCCGGAGGCGCTGTTGCCTTCGAATTCGTTGTCGCTGATCGTGGGGAAGAGAGCGTATCCTTCTGCTGCGATCCCTCCGCCCTGGGTCGTGCTGTTGTTGGCGATTCTGTTGCCGACGATTGTCGCCCGCGATTCCACAAGATAGATGCCCCCACCGGCGAAGTACGCGGTGTTGTTCACGATGTGGTTGCTGCGAATTGTCGGATCGGCCTCTCGTACGTAGATGCCCCCGCCACTGAACGGCTGATATAGGCTCCGCCTTCTGATGGTGAAGCCGGTCAGCATGGAGGCGCTGGTCTCGCTGTTACCAAAGGTCACGACGGAGTAGTCGCTGTTGTCGGCGCCCTCGATGATCGTCGCGGCAACGACTGTCGCGTCGCTGGGATCGGTACTCTGGACGCTGATCGCCTTGCCGAGGAAGTTGATGTTTTCACGATAACTGCCCGCTAGAACGACGATCGTGTCGCCATCCGATGCGGCATTTATGGCCTTCTGAATGGTGGTATAATCCACGGGCACTACGATGGCGCCGGCCACATGAATCGTGCGTTGCGCCGACGCTTCTTGTCCGTGCTCAGTGGTGATTGTCAGGGTGACCGTGAAGTACCCCAGCGAGACGTACGTATGGGAAACAACCTTGCCGGTCCCGATTAGGCCGTCACCGAACTGCCACGCGTATTGAGCAATCTCGTCCTTCTCGCTTACACAAGCGGAGGCGTCGAACGTGATACTGACGTGGGGATATGCAAAGCCGGGGGCAAAAGAAAAATCGGCCCGCGGTACCCCCCACAGCAAGCTCGCACATCCGGTTAACAGACCCAGCCCCACACAGAGCAACGCTGCAATAGCTACTCCGCAGAAGCGAAACGACGGACGGCGCAAGTGATTATTTCCTCTCCGCTGACGCATGCCCCCCCAGAATTCTTTTCCTCTATCGTACCCCGGCGCCACATCTGAAAGCAACATATTCCGGCCGTCGCTCTACGCTTTCTCACGCTGTGATTTCATCGGCAGGCGGTCCTTGTCGGTCACGTCGATACGTGGAACAAGTGCCATCAGGACAGCTTCGCGGGTGATCGCCAGCCGATCGATCCGACCGCCCGAGAGAACGCCGATGGCGCCGATCGTCTCCTTGATCTCGGGTATTCCAGCCACGCGACTTACCTCGTCACTTAAAGTGGAGCCGGCTCGAAGCTTCTCCACTACAGCGTTCGGGAGCTCAAAACCCGGACCGTGGCCGACCGTCGTTCTTCCGAATCGATCGGCGATGACACAGAACTGAACATTCAGCAGATGCTCACAACCAGTAAACTGAACCAGCCCCGCTTCGATTCCCACTCCATAGTCTGCATCGCCAAGCGATCTTTTCGCACGCTGAGCCGCACCGCGGATGACCTGTTCACCGAACGGCTGGGAGGGGACGCCCGGTTCAACGGGAACCGCGGCCACCTCCAACAGCTCTCCTGAGAACACCGTCTCGAAGGCCACCCGCACGGCTTCCACTTTGATGGGATTCCCCGTTCCTACGTGAACTTTCATCAGTACCATCCTATTGGCCTTGTCCAGGTTGCGCAACAGCCTCTGTGAGGCTAGCCTTGCAGCATGGCGAACAAGGTGGTAGCGACCAATCGCAAGGCGCGGCACGAGTACATCGTCGAAGAGACCGTGGAAGCCGGCCTTGTCCTGGTCGGAACGGAGGTGAAGAGTCTCCGCAATGGGCAGTGCTCGCTTCAGGACGGATACGCCACCATTTACGACGGAGAAGCGATCCTCAAGGGTGTTCACATCGCCCCATACAAAGAGGGTTCCATTCACAACGTCGATCCCAACCGAGACCGCCGCCTCCTTCTTCACCATCGCGAGCTCGTTCGGCTGGCCACCAAGGTCAAGGAGCGGGGCTACACGCTCGTTCCTCTGCGCCTCTACTTCAAGCGTGGATTTGCCAAGGTCGAGCTTGGCCTTGCCAAGGGACGGAAGACCTACGACAAACGCAGGAAGCTGCGCGAGGAGGACGAACGGCGACGCACCGAAGAGGCGCTCAAACGCTACAGTCGCGGGCAGCGCGTGGATTAGCATCACAGCAGCTCGCCAAGGATTTTCTCGTCCAACGCCTACGTGGCGTCAAATACACTTGACCTGTTCTTGCCTTGCGTTCTCTGCGGGATGGCAGCGTTTTCTAGCTTCGAAACAGCACCGCCTCGCGTCTGAACAGGCGGATTGAGGCCACGATCAATGCTCCACCGAAGCCCACGTTGGCCGCGAGGGTGTAGATGAAGTGAACGGTCCGGAGATCGCCGAGGATGATCTCCTGCAGCGCGTAGAGCGCATTGGCCACCGGAATCAGAAAGCGGAGTCCGGAGAACGTGATGCCGCCGGTCATCGAGATCATCGCCACGAGGATGATCACCATGTAGATCGGCATGAGATACGTGCTCGCTTCCTTCTGACTGCGCGCAAAGCTTCCCACGATCATCACCAACGCCGCCAGAATTACTGCAAGAGGAAGCAGCACTGCCAGCATCCAGCCGAATGCCGAAAGACCGAGAGAAAACGTGGCCTCTGTCCCCACTGGCGCCAGCCCCTCTCCGAAGAAGCGAATCCCGATGAGCAGCCCGACAGCCGACAGCAGCGAGGAGACGAGCGAAACGGTCAGAATGGCGAGGAACTTGCCGAGCACGATTTCGGTGCGGGAGAGTTGGCTGACAAGCAGAGTGGCGATCGTGCCGCGCTCCTTCTCGCCGGCGGTGATCTCCGCTCCGAGATTCATCGCTCCAGTGAGAATCGCCAGGACCATGAAGTACGGCAGCAGGCGGCTGAGGATCATCCGCCCAAGCGACTCGCTTGAGGTCACGTCCTCAACGTGCATCTTCAGCGGTACAGAGAGTTCATCGTAGTCCAGGCCCAGCGAGTCGAGCTTATCGCGCATGGTCTCCTTCAGATAACCTTCAAGAAAATCGCGCACCCGGGCAGCAGCGATTGTCGCTGCCTGGTCGGTCTTGTCGTAATAGAGGGTGATCTCCAGGCCGAGTCCCGGGCCGCCCGATTCCTTGTCCATGGCCATCATCACCTGGGCCATTCCCGCTTTCAGGTCAGAGAGCCCTTGCTCGGCACTGGGGTAGAACAAGGGAGTGAGGGTCGCAGTTGATCTCAACTGCGCGAGAAACGTCTCGTCGGCTGCCCGATCGACGACGATGACAGCGGGGGTCATCTCTTCAATCTGTGTGCGCTCCGCAGCGGTGAAGTGGCCGATCACCAATAGGATCAGCGGATAGAAAACAAGAGGGAAGAAGACCGTGAGGAGCATGGTGCGACGATCACGCACCGCTCCGATGATCTCCTTAACGAACAGAAGACGGATGTTCGACCACATACCGAGCCTATTCTACTCGTTTATGGAGGTCGGTGCAGTCTGCGGTGCCTCGGGGGGTGGGACGGACTCGATCGGCAGCTCTGGTACCGGCTCAGCCACAGGTTCAGGCTCGGGTGCAGCCGCCGGTTCCAACGGCTGTTCGGACTCCAATTCTGGCTCAGGCACGGGCTCCGGGGCTGCCTCGGGCTCTGGTTCGAGCGCCGGTGGCGCGACAGCCGGTTCGAGTTCCGCCTCGGGCTGAGGTGCGGGCTCAGGAGCAGGAGGCGTCGGTTCAGGGGCCGGTGGCTCAAGCACCGGCACGGGCTCCGGGGCGATAACTGCAGAAGGTATCTTCACCGGCGAGATGGGGGTCTCCAGTACTGCTGTGGCGCTCGGCGGGCAGACGAGCGGATAGCAATCTGCAAGGCGGAAATAGGGACGATCTCCCACGCCGTCTCCGTTAAAATCGGCGCCGTCGTAGTCACTCCAGTAATTGCCGATCCCATAGCAATACCACTGGCTTCTGCGTTCCGGGTCGAGGCCGCTTACGCCGTTCTCGATGAAGCTGTTGCCTGTGATGCAGTTGTCGCGGGACGATGCAGCCATAACCACTCCGTAATGATTGTGGGCGATGACCGTGGCCTCGACGATATTATGGCGTGAGTTGAGGAAATAGATCCCGGTTCTGTTCAAGCTCAACTGGCAGCCTTCGACGCGTACATTGGCTACGGAGTTGAAGTAGATCCCCGCCGCCTGGGCACACTCAACCACGCAGTCGCGGATCACGACGCACGCTGTTGTGTGGTCGAGGTATATGCCGTAGTCGGTGGGAGGGTTGTCAATGTACCACCCTTCGATGACAAAGGGGTCCTCGGACGTGCCGCTTCCCGCGATTACACCGTTTTCGCAGGTGAAGGCATCGTTGCCGTAGATGTAAATCGGTTCTCGATTTCCCCACCAGCAAAATCCCCCGCCTGTGTGCTGGCCGGCAAGCACGGCAGACAGAAGAGCGATGACTACGGTCGCCCCAACAAGCATCCCCTTCCTGCGCATTGTCGCCTCCTTGAACGCGCTAGTCCTCGAAAATCAAGACGGACAAGTCCCTGTCTGAATTCCCGCAGATTCAGTATAGCAGTGCCTCAAGCCCCTGTCAGTAATACATATTACATACTTCACCGGCAAGGCGCACGTCAATCCGCCAAACGGCGGGCCCGTCTATTGTAAGTGACAACGGGCTTACATCTCGCGCGGCAGGATCACGCTAGAAGAACGCCACCGACGCCGCCCCGGGCGGATCGGTGGGA
>CAZDDA010000189.1:0-5069 GCA_964504085.1 uncultured Thermotogae bacterium
CGATGGCGATGGCGGCGTCGGCGGCCCGTATGAGGTAGACGTTGCAGATGTCGTCGATGACGAATATGCCCGGAAGCAGCTCACGAATCCCGCTCATCTTTCCTCCCTTGTCCAGTTGCGTTGCGGCCATTCAGTCCAACATTCCCCAAGCGATAATTGTAACAGGTTGGCCAGCATGGGGTGAAGGCTTGGGAACTGGGATGAGGGAAGCCTCTGGCCCGCTGTGTGACCCGGGGGCTACGAGATGTGAATTGCAGTATGGAAACAGCCTTCATTCCCTATCATTGACGTCAAGACACCAATGTGCTATGAGAAACCAGCCTGCCGCGGAGAATAGACTTCCGGAATTCGTGGCGGGCTTCGCCTGCGAATGGGGCGCGCGAGTGTGACAGTCGGGAGTAGGAAGTGGTGAGACGTGGCCGAAAGCGCTGAGGCTAAGGGATCGAATCACGCCGAGGGTGGGATTGGGTTCTGGCAGGTTATCCCCACGCTGTTGGTGGTGTTCTGCTTCTTCGTTTACGTAAACAGCAACACGCAGTCATACCTTGTGCTTGACGGGGAGGCGAACGCTCACGTGGCTCTGAGCATCATAAGGACGGGAGATTTCAACCTGGATGAGTTTAAGGGTCTGCACAACCTATCCATGAGGCTTGATGAGAAGGGCCGATTTCGGGGCGGCCACTACAGTGTAAGAGTTGGAAGAGGGGGACATTACGTGTCAGGCTATCCGGTAGGAAATGCGGTCATGGCGGCTCCGGTATTCGGATTTCTGCTTCTGTTCACGGACATCAACTACGTGCCCCGGATGAGCGTGATTGCGATGAGCCTGATAGCTTCGTTTTCGGTGCTTTTCGTGTATCTGGCGGCATTGCGGCTGACGAAGAAGCGGTGGGCGCTCTCTATCAGCCTGGTGTACGCGTTCTGCACGGTGACGTGGAGCGTGAGCAGTCAGTCGTTCTGGCAGCATGCTGCCGCGCAGCTTTGCCTCTCGGCAGCCTTGTTCTTCCTTCTGGTTTCGGAGGAGAGAGGGTGGGGTCTGTACGGGGCAGGATTCGCGGCCGGATACGGAGCGTTCACGCGGCCACTTCTGGCAGTGCCGGGCGTGATCATGTTCATGTATGCCGCGTGGAGATACCGGCTTGAGGCGTGGAAGTTCGTGGCGGGGGCACTTCCAGGCGTGGCGGCAATGGGGGGCTATTCGTGGTGGTACTTCGGAGCGCCGTGGAGATCCGGCAGGGAGGAGTATGGCCTGCACGCTTTTACGGGGAACTTCGCCGAAGGCCTCAGCGGGCTGCTTGCGTCGCCTGCCCGGGGGCTGCTGATGTACAGTCCGGTGTTCGTCCTTCTTCCCGTTGGGGCTTGGCTGGGGATGCGGAAGCCGGGGGAGAGGCACTACTACCTTCTCCTCAGCTTGCTCACGGCGACCTACGTGGCTTTGCTGTCCAAATGGTTCATGTGGTACGGCGGGGGATGTTTCGGGTACCGATTGCTTTCAGACGTGACCCCGGCAATGTGCCTGCTTCTGATACCTGCATTCTCGTGGATTTGGAATCGCAAGGCCAGGAGGGGGGTGCTCGTAGGACTTGTTCTGTTGTCCTGGTTCATCAACTTTTTGGGGGCAAATTACTACAATTATTACTGGGATACCGACCTCGACGAAAGGGACGTGGCGGTTCGTCTTTGGGAGTGGAGAGACTCTCCGGTCCCGTTCCTGTTCAGCAAGATGCTCGCAGCCGAGTTCAAAGTGTACATCGGGGCGTACGACCCTCAGAACGCGCGCCAGCCTCCGACTCCGAAGAGCTACTTCCGGTTCGTCGGGGGTAAGTATCTGTTTTTCCTGCTCGAGTAGGTTGGGGAAAGGCAGGACCGAGGGAAGGCAGTCTGGAGGCTGTAGGCCGGAGGCGGGAGGAAGAGCAGGCTGGAGGCTGGAGGCCGGAGGGGAATAGGCTGGAGACTGGAGGCCGAAGAAGAACAAGAAGGGGCTGAGATGATTGGGGTTTCGCCGAGTGGGAGCAAGAGATCGGATGTCAGGTCGACGAGATAAGTCTACAAGGATTTGGATCGTTCTGCGGCGAGGCGTTTTTTGATCTGGAGGATGGCTTCTCGGAAGGCGGCAAACCATGCGAGTGCGGCGGCTCGGCGAACTGTGCCTAACCGCCCCAGGCGCGCTATCTTAACTCGACTCCTCCCAGGAAGCAAAGGCTCCACACCAAGCCGTAGGGCCCTGAGGAGCATGTAGTATCCGCGATTGGTCACTCGGCTTTACCGAACCTCTTTTCACAATCGGACAAGAAGTGCTCCATTCGCTCGATGCATTGATTGAAGAAATAGAAGGCGTGAATGATATTCTGTCCGGGCACTCCGTACATATGCTGAAGCGCAACAAGATCGTCAACCTTCGCCCTGGCCTCAAATCTAATCCTACCGTCTTCAAACACGGCGTACAGGTGCCCTCCTCCGGGGAAATAGTCGCCATTCGGAGTCCTAACGAAGAATATACGCCGAAGAGCTACTCGGTGTTCGTGCAACTCCTCATTCCGCAAACTGAGGAGTTGGTCGTACCCCGGTATTTTCAAATGCCGTTCGCCGTTCCGCTTCCGCCGGCGCGAGGTTTTGCACTTTATCGGAAAGGTGTTCTCTTGCCACCAGGCATCGAAATCTGGATGACTTCCATACTCCTTTCTCATAAGCCCTTCCATGCTGCACAAGGCCGAAACGAAACCCAAGAAGTATCGCGCCACCTCATCTTCGGATGTAGCATTGTGCTTCATGTCACCGAGATACTTGCTTGCCTCTTCAAGCCTAATCCTTGCGTCGGACATCGTCTTCCTCGGGCGTAATGAATATCTAGGCTCAGTCGCCAGCTTTGTCAAGTGCTCTTGCGCTATATGGGCATAGATCGCCGCCGCAGCCGGGGACCGAAGGCCGCATGCCCGAGCGCGAGCTTCGACAGGATCGTCGGCGGTCTCATGGCCGCGCTGGCAACCAGCCTGGGCGTCATTCCGCTTTAGGCGATTGTTCGGTGGTGTCGATTCGTGTGAGACTGCCCTTAGCTGAGATGTATCTGCGAAACCATACTTCCAGTCGCAACCAGATCGCGACCATAAGTACAAGAAAAGGCACGAAAAAGACTAGCCCCAGTCTTACCGTTCCCTCAACCAAGCCGACTGCCAGCGCGGCAAACAAAAGACATACTCCAACGAAGATTCGCTTCGTGTGCGGAGCTGAAATGCGGTATTTCGCCTTACAACGGGAACATCTGAGACGGAAAGGAGTCGGCTGCCTTAGAGCCATTGAGAATGTAATCTCAGCACCACAATTCTCACATTTCATGATCCGCAGTCCCTTCCGAAGCCAATTCCTCAACCACTTCCCGGCTCGTCTACATATCTTCAACCACTGTTTCTTCCTGGCTTCTTCCCTTCGCCGCTTCCACAAGTGCTTGTCGCACGCCCGTGCTAGCTGCTGGAGCTCCTTCCCAAGATCGAACTCGTCCTTCTCTTTCCGTCTGGATATGATCCCCTTACCTAGTTCCTCCCACATGTTGCTGAACGTCTTTGGGTGGAAGCTAACGACCCATCGTTTCTCCACAAGTCCTTTCTCACAAAGCCAGGCGACTCTCTCAGCTGCGTAAGACAGACCCCGCCACAATTCACGGATGTCGTCTCCACCACCCTTACCTTCCGCCTGTAACTTCCTGATCTTATCCTGCCGTGGAAAGACTTCATCTCGCATGATCTCGCAGACTTCCGTCCACCCCTGTAGTCGCCACGACCTCCATACAAAGTAAGCATGAGCGATGGTAACCGCAACCAACAAGAAAGCCGGAACCAAGGCCGACGGGTTCTCCGACAGGAATTCCCAGAGCACCTTCGACCAAACAGCAATCGCGAAAAGGACACCCGCCGCTATGAACCGAAGGTATCTCATTCGGAGGCTTGTTCCTCTGCGAGCTTGGTCACGATTGCTGGCGTTCCCGTATCATAGCCGCGACTTTCTCACGGTTGCGGAGTCCGCGAAATTGAATCTCCATGCCTGCATGGCCCGCGCTGCCCAGAGCGAGTGTGCCGGTCCGAAAGATGCGCTGCAGTATGCTTTGCTCCACCTGCACAAGGCGAACATCCACATGCCGGACCTCGATGGTCTTCTTCGCTAAGATGCCTCTGCGGACGGTAGTGCGATGTGTTGTAACGGTAATTCTGGCGGCCTTACACCGTATCCACCACACAAAAAGGTAGAGCAGAATCGCAACAAGAACAAGAATGGCAAAGATCTTTGCGGCGTCAGCATCAACTTTACCCAGTGGCGAGTCGAACGCTCCGGAGAATGTGAGGATACAAAGAGCTAACAGCACCATAATGAACAGAGTCCTGCCGGGGTCTCCTCGAAGCATCGCCGGGTGCTCGGAATAGAGCTGGCATTCTGCTTGCGACGCTGGGACTTCGTCACGGGCAGCAATTTGGCGAATCGGGCAGCCGCATTGAGGACAACTTGACGCTTTGTCGGAAACCTGTCTTCCACACTCCCGACACTCGATCAGCGCCATTCCACTCCTCCTTCTTTCCCGTCTTGCTCAAGAAGTCGCCTGCCCTCGTGTCGATGTCCAGCACTACGACCTGTCGCCGGTCGGCGCGGGCCTGACCCAACGTGAGCGTGTGTACGCCGCTTTCCGTGAGAGTCAGTATCCTACTGCCCCTTTTCGCTGTCAACCACTAGATCATCTAGATTCGCGGCCGTTTCAGACGGCGTTTCGTTCGCGGAGCGCGGACCGATATGAGGCGTCTTGACAAAGGGTGCTGAGAATACGAGGATTGCGTGCGTTGTCCAGTGGGGAATCTTTGCCTGATGGTTTCGACTTGGAGGGAGAATATGAGGAGATGGATGTTGGTGTGCGTGTTGGCGCTGGTGGCTGCTGGGACGGTGACGCTGGTGGGCGCTGGCGCGTTGGCAGAAGAGGCGGGAGAGGCCGATCCGAGGGAACGGGTTCGGGCGCTGGAGTTGGAGGAGAAGCGGATCGAGTTGTTCCCTTTCGCGATCCATGGGTTCACGGTGACGGAGGAACGGAAGCC
>CAZDDA010000190.1:0-5053 GCA_964504085.1 uncultured Thermotogae bacterium
AAAGGCGGCCCGCGAGGAGCACACCGCTCGTTATGCCCGTCCCAAGAGCTAGCGTTGACACCTGCTTCTTCCTCCGCTACCTGACCGGGGAACCCCCCGATCAGGCTAAACAGGCCGAGAAAATCCTGCAGCAGGCGGAGAGAGGCGAGATCGAGCTTGTTGCCCCGCCGCTCGTGATCGCGGAGATCATCTGGGTCTTGGAAACTTCTGTATTTGACTTGTCCAAGCAGGAGGCCGCCGAAAAGGCAATCGCAATCCTCAACCTGCGCAACATTCGCGTGAACAACGCTCGCCTGTTGGAGGAGGCGGCCGTTCTTCACGCTGAAGTGAACATCGATTTCACGGACGCCTATCTGGCGTGTTTTGCGAAAGCCGAAGGCCTGGAAGACGTATACACCTTCGACAATAAAGACTTCTCGAAGATTCCGTGGCTTCGGGTGCTCCCGTGATGTTGAATTCCGGGTGCATCATATCTAATTGTTTCCCCGGCAATGAAGACAAGGGCGGCATGTGTGATTGAGTTGTCCTCGCAAGGAAGCGCGCTGCCCTTTCGCTACTCGCCGGCTACTGCACCCGAGAGAGCAGAAGAAGCAAGAGAAACACGGCAACACCCGACGCAAAGACGACGTGGTCCCAGGAGAGGCTCGTCTCCTTGAGACGGGAAAGGGGTGAGGGGCAACTGTGAGCGAGGCAGTCCAAAACGGCGCTTCGTACATCGAGTTCCCTGGCCCGCGACACCCCAACGAACGCCTTTTCTCCGACAAAGACGATTGGATACTTGGTGTCCAACACGCCGTAGGAGAAGGCCAGCCGCGACAGAAGATCTTTTGCTTCGGGATCGCTGATCTCGTGGTGGCCGATCGTGAGGTCGCTGTGTTGGGACGAAAGCCCGTCGAGCAGTTCGTCCAGGCGTCCGCAGTCCGGGCAGCCCTCCTTGTAAAAGACTACGACCATTGGGCCCTCGGACGTCGCAATGGCGAGGTGGCATGTGGCGAGCACCAGAATGCCGGCAAACAGCATCACCGCCAATCCTCGCACAGTCTTCGTCTTCGCCTCCTACGGTTTGCTCGTGCCGTGGCATCTCAAGCGGCTCCCACCGCCGCGGTCGAGGATGCTACTCTCCAAACGAGAGGAAGTATCCGTCTCCGTATTGACGCTTCCATTCGTCGAGCCCTCCGAGCAGGCTTCTGGCTTGGTCAAGACCGCGTGCCGATAACCTGTGCACGGCCTGATCGCTCAGGGATCCGGTCTGGTCGTAGAGGACGATGGTCTCGACCTCCGGCGGCAGCCGGTCGATCCAGTCCTCCAACTCCGAGAATGGGATGTTGATCGCGCCTGTGAGGTGTCCGGCGGCGTACGCCTGAGGAGCGCGCAGATCGATCAGCAGGACAAGCAGCTGGCCTAGGTCTTCGACGGTGATGTGGTGCGGCTGCGCCGGGATCACCTGTCCCGTGATGTGGAGCGTCAGTTTGCGGTGGATGAGGTCGTTCGACGAGACATAGATCGCCTGACTGATGTGCCCACTGAATCTGGTGAGATCGACCGTGACCTCCAATTCGACCGATTCTCCGGGAGCCAGGTCGGACTTGGACAGAGCGGTGGCGGTACAGCCGCACGCCGTGCGGACATCGAGGATCGATAGCTCCGCATCGCCGACGTTGCTGATGATGAAGTGGTGGGTAATGGCGGACGCACCGGCCAGTTTTCCGAAGTCGTAGTCGGGATTATCGACGTCGATAATCGGTGCCGCGATGGCAGCGACCGCTGTCAACAGAACGCCGAGCAGCGCAAAGATGTAATGATTTTTCACACGCATCCTCCTTATCGGGTGTTTGTAGGTCCGCAGTAAGAGTAGCCGGAGGGTCGCCATCCTGGCAAGGGGAACGCCGTGTCGAAGGGTGTGAGAGAAGAGAAGGACAGACACTGCTGGGCCGTAGCCGCTACCGGTACAAGCCCGGGTAGTGCGGGAGTTCTCGATTCAGTCGCTGAATCGAAATTCGCCTGCCCTGAACAGACGCACACACACGTCGACAACGTCGGGGTCGTATCGTGACCCTTTGTGCGCCGTGATCTCTTCCAGTGCCTTTTCGATGCCCAACGCCGGTCGATACGGACGGTGCGAGGCCATTGCCTCCACTACGTCTGCCACTCCAAGGATTCGTGCTTCAAGGAGAATCGCCTCGCCCGTAAGACCGTTGGGGTAGCCTGCCCCATCCCACCGTTCGTGATGCTGCAGGACGATCTGTGCTACCGGCCACGGAAAATCGATCGTTTTCAGAACATCGTAGGCCACTTGGGGATGTGCTTGAAGCAGGGCGTATTCGGTATCGGTCAAGGTCCCGGGCTTGGCAAGGATTTCCGCCGGCACGGCCATCTTGCCGATATCGTGCATCTGGCCGGCGATGCGAATGGCTTCGACGCGGTCTTTGGGAAGACCCATCTTTTCAGCAATGGCGCAGGCAAGTTCGGTTACGCGTCTCTGGTGGCCGGCTGTATAGGGGTCCCTTGTTTCGGTCGTCTGCCCGAGGGCTTGGATCGTTCCCTCCAAGCTCTTGCGCAGTTGCTGTTCTGCCTGCTTGCGCGCGGTGATGTCACGCGCTATTCCTTGTACGCCAACGGGCTTATCATCCCTGAGAATCAGGCGACTGCTGACTTCTACGGGCATTTTGTGACCGTCTTTGCAGACCACTTCTATCTCGTAGACAGTGGGGGTCATCGTGGTGAGTTTTTCAAGGACCATGCTGCGCGCAAGTTGTTGATGCATAGGCGCCAGAATCGCGAAGATGTTTTTCCCAATGAGTTCGGTCCGCGAGTAGCCGGTCAGCTTCTCAGCAGTCTTGTTGAACGATGTGACCGTCCCTTCCAGATCGTGGGTGTAGATGATGTCGTTTGCATTGTCGAACAAATCTCGATACCGCCCCTCGCTCTGCCGCACGGCTTCCTCAGACCGCTTGCGTTCAGTGATGTCATCGTACACGGCGACGATCTCGCCTGAGGGCAGCTTGTAGACGTAGTTGTTTCTCCACCCGGCGATGCGGTCGTCTCGATAGTGGCAAACAGGGTGGTGCTCAGGGTTCCCGGTTTGCCATACGCGCTGGAAAACATCGAACAGGCCGAACTTCTTAATGCTGGGAAAGACCTCCAGAACACTCTTGCCGATCACTTCTTTTCGATCGATGTCGTCAATCCGCTCGGCGGCCCTGTTGAAATCGGCGAAGACGAAGTCCTCTGCGTCGACGCGTGCCTCATATACGGCAACACCGCTGCTCATGCTGTCGAAGAGCTCCCTGTAGCGTTTCTCGCTGTGCTCGATCAGCGTCTGTAGGCGGGTATGGTCGGTGATGTCGTGCAAAACGCAGTGCGTCCGTTTGAACCGCCCGCGATTGTCACACTCAACACTCCCGTCGAACAGCACCGTGAGTCGGCTGCCGTCTTTTCGTACCAGCTCCAATTCGGCGTTGTGAACGTCGCCTCTTTCTTTTAGTTGGGGGAACTGCTCCCTGAAGCGAGTGACGGATTCGGGAGCGAGGAAGTCACCGAACCACCGATCGAGAACTTCATCTCGCGAGTAGCCGAGGGTAGCGCACCACTTCTGATTGACCTCAATAATGCGCCCGTCACAATCCAAGGACTGATAGCCAACGGGAAGGTCGATCGCAAGCCGGGAGAATTGCCTCTCGCGTGCGGAACGTGCTTGGTCCGGATCAGGAGTTCGTTTCAGCGCCATCATAACCCCTCCTGCTACAGGATACTTCCCAAACACGCGAAAGCCAAAGTGTACGTCAAGGCATCACGTCTCAATTGGAGGCCATTGGTTATGATCAACGTGATACGGGACACCGCAGTCGCGACCCGATTGATCGAGTGTCGGGAAAGGAGCACTGTGCATGAAGAAAGGACGCGCCGTCCCAGCTAGTGAAGGATCTGCGACAGGAAGAGCTTGGTGCGTTCGTGTTTCGGGTTGTGGAAGAATTCTTCGGGCGTGTTTTCCTCGATCAGCTGGCCGAAATCGAAAAAGATGATCCGATCTGCCACTTCGCGGGCAAAACCCATCTCGTGAGTGACCACGATCATCGTCATCCCGCTGCGGGCCAGCTCCTTCATCACGTCGAGCACCTCTTTGATCATCTCCGGGTCCAGCGCCGAGGTCGGTTCGTCGAACAGCATGATCTTGGGCGTCATCGCCAACGCCCGCGCGATGACCACGCGCTGTTGCTGACCGCCGGACAGCTGCCCAGGGTATTTGTTGGCCTGCTCGGGGATGCCGACACGTTCGAGTAGCTGCATCGCGATTTCTTGCGCCTCGCTTTTTTTCATCTTCAACACCCACACCGGCGCAAGGGTGATGTTCTGCATCACGGTGAGGTGCGGGAACAGGTTGAATTGTTGAAACACCATGCCGACTTCTCGCCGGATGGCTTCGATGTTGCGCAGGTCGTGCGTCAGTTCAATCCCATCGACGATGATCTGTCCCCGTTGGTGTTCCTCCAGGCGGTTGATGGTGCGAATGAACGTGGATTTTCCCGAGCCGGAGGGCCCGCAGATCACGACGACCTCGCCTTTTTGCATGGTGAGGCTGATCCCTCTAAGCACGTGGAAGTCCCCGAACCATTTGTGCACGTCACGGCAGACGATGATTCCTTGGTCGCGTGTCACAGACAAATTCGCTTGCCTCCTAACGCTCTCCTACGCCCAGCGATTTTTCGACCCTGCGGCTGATATACGACATCGAGTAGCACAGAATCCAGAAGATGATACCGATGAACACGTACAGCTCAAAGATGGTTCCGCGCCATTCGAGGTTGCCGAGAATACTCCGCGAGATGTTCAGAAGCTCGAGAATCGCGATGAATCCAAACAGCGTCGTGTCCTTGAACAGAGAGATGAATTGCCCGACGATCGCGGGAATGACTGCACGCAACGCCTGCGGAAGGATAATCAGTACGGTGGTCAGCGCTCCGTTTAGTCCCACCGCGTAGGCAGCCTCGTACTGTCCCTTGGGGATGGCTTGTAGTCCCCCGCGGACGTTCTCCGCCATGTACGCCGCCGAAAA
>CAZDDA010000191.1:0-5042 GCA_964504085.1 uncultured Thermotogae bacterium
TGCTAAAACAAGCTTTTCAAATAGATGACCTGAAGGAGGTGAGTTGGCAGATAAACTTAAAGGAGCGGATGATCAGATTTAACAGATAAGGTGCTGGTGTCTAAGAAGTAGTTTTCGCTTCCAACCAACAAGGAGGTACCTGAAGATGAGAAGATTCGTGCTGTTACTTTTCTTGGGGCTTTTGGGTTGCTGTCTTGGCGTTAGCAGCTTCGGTGCTGGGGATGCCTCGGATCCTGGGACGCTCGTGTACGCGTTTCGTGAACCGATGACAACGCTTGACCCGCACGTCAATGTCGACGGAACGCTGCAAATGTTGAGGCCTTGCTACGATGGTTTGGTTCGCTACAAAGTTGGTACCGCCGAGCTTGAACCGTGCCTGGCTGCTGCGTGGGACGTTTCGCCTGATGGCTTGGTGTACACCTTCCAACTTCGGAAAGGCGTCCAATTTCACGATGGAACACTCTTCGATGCTGAGGCTGTGCGTGCAAACTTCGACCGGATCGTGGATCTGAACCTGGGCGCCGCGTACTTGATCGACGGTGTCTTCGATCACTTGGACGTTGTTGACGACGACACAGTCCGGATCGTTGTCAAGCAGCCGTCTCCAGGATTCATCTACTCGCTGGTTGAAATCTACATGATCAGCCCACAGGCCCTTGCCGATCACGAAAAGGACGGGGATGGAGCAACTGCATGGTTCCACGAGAACATCGCCGGTACCGGACCGTACACACTGGAGTACTGGCAGCCAGCAAGCGAGCTCTCGCTAATGCGGTTCGACGAGTACTGGGAAGGATGGGAAGGAAAGCATCTGGACTACATTGTGGTTAAGAACGTTGCTGAACTTGCCACTCAACGCATGCTGTTCGAGGCCGGGCAGCTTGACGTGATCGATGAGCCCCAGACCGAGGACGTCCCTGCGTACAAGGCCAATGCTGACATTACTGTCTACGACGGTCAGCTCTTGCAGGGCTGGTACATCACCATGAATTGCCTGCGCGGTCCCACGTCTGATGTACGTGTGCGACGCGCAATTGCCTACGCGTTCGACTACGCAACAGCGGTGAGCCAGCTCCGCAAAGGGCTTGCAGTTCCCCTTCAAGGGCCAATCAATGCCACAAACCCCGCGCACAATCCGTGCCTGTTCCAGTACAGCAAGAATCTCGACAAGGCAAGGGATCTGTTGGCCGAAGCGGGGTATCCTGGTGGCGGTGGGCTCGAGCTGAAGTTGGGGGTTGTGCAGAACCTCACATTCGAAATCGAGAGCGGGCAGTTGCTTCAAGCCGCGCTGGCTGAGCTCGGAGTGAAGTTGGAGGTTATCCAGATCGCCTGGTTCACCTTCCTGGAAATGAGCCAGGATCCGGACAAGGCCAATGATTTGGCCATGGTCTCAACGGTGTATGCCAGTGACCCCGTTCCCGATAAACACTTTGTCATGTACTGGCAAACAGGGGGTACATACAACTGGTCGTTCTTTTCCTCTACTGACGCAGGGGGATCGTTGGATACTATCCTCGAACAGGCAAAGGTGACGATAGACGATAACGTGAGGAATGCTCTGTATCGCGCCGCTCAAGAGATCATCGTGGCCGGCTGTCCGGCTATCTTCACGGTCAATGACTTCAACATTCGAGCAATGCGCTCGATCGTAAAGGGGTTCCAGTTCTCACCAACACTTGTGTTCTACGATCCGTTCTACTATATGTATAAGGAAATGCCCTAGGCCCAGATAACCCAGAAGCAAAGTGAAAGCCGCTGGCAGGGAGGGCTATGCCCTCCCTGCCATTTAAGAAGAAGGCGGGATCCTTGACTCAGTTTCTGATCAAGCGCATTCTGTTTCTAGTTCCTGTCGCCATAGCTGTTACCCTCGTCACCTTCGTGATCACGCGGGTCATTCCAGCCGATCCGGCGCAGTTGGCAGCGGGACTGCGAGCGGGGCCGGAGCAGGTGGAGCAATTACGGCGGAACATGGGACTGGACAAGCCCCTGTATGTACAGTACTTCAACTATCTCAAGGGCCTGGCTCGAGGGGATTTTGGTGCCTCGATGCGCACACGTCAGCCCGTGATTAAGGACATCCTCCGCTACTTTCCAGCGACCGCAGAGTTGGCCTTGATCACGATGGTGGTCCTTACCGCGGTGGGTATCCCGCTGGGAGTCCTCACCGCAACAACGCGAAAGTCCGTAGACGTTGCGGTCCGGAGCTTTTCCGTTGGCGTCACGGCCCTGCCTACGTTCTGGTTGGCGTTGGTTTTCCAGTTCATTTTCTTCTACAGGCTACGCCTGCTCCCTGCCCTCGGACAGATCTCCTCTGAGAGTTTGATTTCTGCTCATCCTACGCATTTCTATCTTCTCGACAGCGTGTTTACAGGGAGTTTCCGAGCTCTGCCCGATGTTCTTTTGCACATGGTCATGCCCGTCTCCGCCCTTGTAGCGGGGAGGCTGGCCATTGTCGTGCGTATGACACGCGCCTCGTTGCTCCAGGAACTTCAGCACGAGTATGTCAAGACGGCTCGAGCGAAAGGTCTTCCCGAGATGTTGGTCCTTCTCAAGCACGCATTGCGGAATTCGCTCATTCCGATCGTCACGGAATTGGGCCTTCACCTGGGTTGGCTGCTGGGTGGAGCGGTCTTTGTCGTGGAGTTGATTTTCTCGTGGCCGGGGATTGGATTGTATGCAATAAAATCCATTTTGGCACTCGATTACATGCCAATTATGGGGACGACGCTCATCATGACCCTCATTTTTGTGATCATCAATCTTCTGGTCGATATATCCTACACATTCTTGAACCCGAGGATTCGTTACTGAAGAGGTGCAGGTGAAAGCAGCATTGATCCAGTTACAACGGTTGAAGGTAAAAAGGAGAGATCTCCTGCTTCTTTTTACTCTCGCCATGTGCGGGGTAATACTGGTCATTGCGATACTTGCTCCGTTTATTGCTCCCTATGACCCTTTGGCAATTGACTTTGCCGACCGATTTGCGCCCCCAAGCACAAAGCATTTCTTCGGGGCCGATTCGTTTGGTCGAGATCTCTTCAGTCGCGTGATTCATGGATCCCGTATTTCATTGCGCGTCGGCTTCTTCGTGCTGGGAATTGCCATGGCCATTGGAGGCATCATCGGTACAGTTTCAGGATTCTACGGGGGATGGCTAGACTCGCTACTGATGAGAATGACCGACATTTTTTTCGCCTTTCCTTTCTTGATATTAGCAATGGCGATTGCCGCCTCCCTCGGACCGGGGATCAACAACGCGATCATTGCCTTGGCCGCAGTGTGGTGGACACCCTATGCGCGCCTGTTTCGAGGGCAAGTGCTTGGTATGCGCGAGAAAGAATTCGTGGAAGCGGCAACAGCATTGGGAATGAGTGAGTTGCGCGTTATGTTTCGACACATTCTGCCAAACTGTTTTGGCCCTATCTTTGCAAGGGCGACGACTGATCTAGGGTACATTATACTCGCCGGAGCCACGCTGGGATTTGTCGGCCTGGGCGCGCAACCTCCTATTCCGGAGTGGGGAACCCTCATCTCAGAAGGGCGCCTCTACCTTATGACAAGTTGGTGGTTATCAATGTTCCCCGGAGTGGCAATCTTTTTCACAGTGATAGGCTTTTCACTGCTTGGGGACGAATTGCATCGAAGATTCATCCACGCCAGATAGGAAACTCTCCTATTGGTCCTGAAGAGGAGTGACTAGAGGGCAGCCTGCCCGAACTCCAGAAAGGGGACCAAATCCCACTCCATCCACGCTCTGTACGTACATGCCCCAGCGTGGCTACGCGGTCGCGGCAGCGATGCGAAAGCCACGCCACATGTCAAGATATTTTTTTTGCATTCCGTCACGCTCCGACCGTCCGGCAACATGTAGCGGAGGGGGGGCACTGCTGCCGTGGTCGTTGGGCCGCCTGTGGAAAGATGCGCTCAACTGGTCGCTGTCGTCCCCTGTTTCGAGCCCTTCGTAATCCACTCCTTCGACTGGCCCTGGAGTCTTCTTGCCGCTTCGCGAATCTGTTCCGTCGAGGAGGTGACGGAGACTCGGATGTATCCTTCGCCGGCGGGGCCGAAGAATGAGCCGGGTGCGACGGAGATGCCGGTTTCGTTGAGCAGCGACAGCGCAAACGTCTCCGAGGCCCAACCTGATGGGACCTGCGCCCAAATGTACAGAGTTGCGCGGGGCATCGAACCGTTGATTCCGATTGCCTCCAGCCCTTCCGACACAAGTTGGAGCCGCTCCTGGTAGATTGCGTTGCGGGCCGAGATCGACTCCGGTGTTGCGGACAGGGCACACACTGCTGCCTCCTGCAGCGGGCGGAAGATGCCCGAGTCCACGTTGGATTTGACACGGGAGAGCAACGCTAGTGCTTCCGCATTGCCAACGGCCATTCCCACACGCCAGCCAGCCACGTTGAAGGTCTTGGACAGAGAGTTGAACTCCACCGCGACCTCAGTTGCACCGGGAACCTGTAGCAGGCTCGGCGCGACGTAGCCGTTGTAAGTGACGTCGCTGTACGGCGCGTCGTGACACAGCAACAGCTTATGCCTTCGGGAGAACTCGACCGCCTGTCCGTAGAAATCAAGATCCGCGGTGGCGCCGGTGGGGTTGTTCGGGTAGTTCAACCACATCAACACCGCTCGATCGGCGACGCCTGCTGGAACGGAATCCAGATCCGGCAGGAATCCCCTCGCTTGCTGCAGGGGAAATGTATTGACCGTGGCGCCGGCCAGGATTGTGCCCATGGTATAGGGCGCGTAGCCGGGATCGGGTACCAGTGCCACGTCACCGGGATCAAGACACGCCAGCGCCATATTGACGATGCCCTCTTTGGAGCCGAGAAGCGGCACAACTTGGGTCTCCGGGTCGAGCGCAACGTCAAACCGGCGGTCGTAGTAGTCCGCGACTGCCTCACGCAACGCGGTGATTCCCCGGAAGCCGGGGTAGCCGTGATGATCGGGCCGATGCGCAGATTGACACATCGTCGCGATAACCTCCTCGGACGGCGGCATGTCGGGGTTTCCCATGTCCAAGCGAATGACCTCCA
>CAZDDA010000192.1:0-5035 GCA_964504085.1 uncultured Thermotogae bacterium
GGTGTGGCTGTCCTCATCGCGGTGGCGGTCCTACTCGGCACCGTAATCCAGCAGATATGGATGCTCATCTTTGAGTACTCCCATCTTGCCTGTGACTCCCCTCGGAGACCAGTGCTGAGATCGATCCACACGAAAATCGGTCAAGGGCCTCTACCCAAAGCCCGCCTGTATGCTGAGTGGGAAAGCTTCCTCTACTCGACCTCCCAGTGGAGCGTACTTGCAGGCCGGCGACTCGGAAGCCGTGAAGGCGATGCTGCTACACCGACGCGTTCTAGGGAAGGTCACCGTATGCACACTTGAAAGGGAACCGACCATGATATCTCGTTGGGCGACACTGCCGGCAATACTTGCCTCTCTCTTGGGCTGTGCTTCTACTCGCGAAGTCGAACCATCTGGGCCGATCGCGAGGTTTGGCAGCACCCCCGCAATTGACGGAGTCTTCGAGAATGGGGAATGGGACGATGCTCAGATTGTCCAGGTAGGCGAGGACGAGGAATTCCGGATAAAGCACGACGGCGCCAACCTGTACTTGGCGTTTACCCAGGACGGCGGGAATCTCTACTTCAGCAAGGACGAAGGTGTCCATATCCTCCATGCCTCGGCGCAACTGGGCTCTGCGGAATACACGAAGTCCGGCGACCTGTCGCAGACACTTGCAAACCCATTCGAATGGCAGCTATTCGGCCTGCAAGATGAAGCCATAGCCGACATTCGTACAATCACAGCCGGATACTTGGCAGAGAACGGGTGGGTGGGGAGCATTGGGCCGTTGGGCAACATGGCACAGGCGGAATGGGCTGTGTCCTTCGACTGGTTGGGGATTACAGATATCTCGAAACGATTTGTGGAGACACCGAAGCTGTACATATTCCTTGCTCGGATGAGATTGTCTCCGGAAGAGACCGAAGCGCTCATGGCGTTACCTCCGGAGGAAAGAAGCCAGCGCTATCCCCCTCTCTATTGGCCAGCCCCGCCAATACCGCATGACTCCTTGAACACCGGGCGTTGCCCCGAAGTCGTAACCATTGATACCGCTGGTTGGGGCACCATCTGGATTGATCTTGAGCCGCGATCCGCCTCCAAGCCGGCGACGAGGTCCTCTTCATGACTCAAGCGGGTGATTCAGGCCAAGCCATGGTGAGGGCCGCTGGTCGCTGGCCGTGCCGGAGAGCTGCGGCAAGTGTCTTGAGTGAAGAGTGTGATCATGATGAGGCATAGCGGACCGAAGCGATTCCGCCCGGGGAGGCCCAGGGCGGGAGACTTCCATGTCCGAGGGGCAAGGCCTTTGCGATCATCCGTCGTCCCGCTCTTTGGGCTGCTCGTGTGCGCGACGATCAACCAGCTAGCGCCGGAGGCGGCCGGCGAAGCGGTCCGAATCACGACGCATGGAGCCGATGATTACCACCCCAACTGGTCGCCCGATGGGAAGACGATGCTGTTCACCTCAAGGCGAGACGGTCGGACTGGAATCTGGCGTATTCGACTCCCCAACGGCGCTCCGGTGCCCGTGGCGACGGGAATGGAAGGGGATCATCACATCTCCTGGTCGCCTGACGGATCCCAGATCGCATTCGATGCTCGCGTCCAGGACGGTCCTCCGACCCTCTGGATCATCCCGGCCGGCGGAGGAACACCGCACCGCATTGCCGAAGCCGGCAGACCGAGTTTTCAGCCGAGCTGGTCTCCGGATGGAAAGTCGATCGCGTTCGCGTCCCATCGATCAGGTTGCTGCAACCTGTGGGTCGTATCCGTAGTGGATGGGACGGCAACCCAGCTGACGAGCGTCGACGCAACGGACCATCATCCATCGTGGTCGCCTGACGCCAGAGAGGTCTTCTTCTCTTCGGACCGAGATGGTGACTTCGACATCTGGAAGGTCTCGCTGGGCGGTGGAGAGCCGACTTGCGTATGGGACGGTTCGGGGATTGACGACCATCCGCGATGTTCTCCTGATGGGAGGAGTCTGATCTTCACAGCACGGGACTCAACCCAATCAGTGCTGTGGCTCATGTCGCTGGAATCCGGATCGCTGGTTCCTCTTGTTCGTGGCCGGGGAATCTCGTGGCCGTGCTGGTCACCAGACGGCGCGATGATCGGGTATGTGAGTCGGGAGACCGGAAATTCAGACATTTGGATGCGCAAGACGAAAGGGAACTGAATGTGGCAAGCTATATCCGTGTAGCCAACATGGAGGATCTGGGTTTCCTCGACGGCCTTGATCCCCTTCTGAGACGGCCGATCCTGACCGAGAAGGTGCGGCAAGGGGAGGTCTATGTCGCGGAGGTCGAGGGTGAGCGGGTCGGGCTGGCTCGTTACCAGTTCTTCTGGGATCTCGATCCGTTTCTGACGCTCATCTACGTTCGTGAGGCATTTCGTCGGCAGGGGATTGGAACCCGGCTGATGGAATTCTGGGAACAGCAGATGAGAGAGGAGGGGCACCGGGTCCTGCTCACCAGTACCCAGGCAGACGAGAGTGCGCAGTTCTTTTACCGTGCGCTGGGTTTTGCGGATTCGGGATCGATTCTCTTCCCGGGCCAAGCGGCGACCGAACTGGTTCTAATCAAGCAACTTAGGGGGTTTGCCCCCGGTCCAAGTCCCCGAGAGAAGTGACGGCTTCCTGCCTCAACGGATCTCGACCAAGCGTCGAACCCAACGGACGGGGAACAGCCATGACGTCCAAGCGACGTGCTGCCTGAGGTCGGGTCTCGTGGGAACACTGATCGGGCGGTGCTGTACGCACAGATTGTGGTCAGCCCGGCAGTTGCTGTTGAGACGAGGCGTAGATGGCTGGTGACGGACAACTTCTCCGGGCGCTAGGTGATACACGAAGAAAGGGTTACGGTATGGCAAGCCCCACCCGGGAGACATCACCGCTCGCTTGTGCGAGGGTTGCGGGGTTCCTCTATCTGGTCATCATCGTCTTCGGCATCTCCGCGGAAGTGTTCATTCGCTCCAGTCTGATCGAGCCCGGCGATGCGGCAGCCACCGCCAGCAAGATTATTGCGTCGGGGGGGCTGTTCCGAATTGGCTTCCTGGCGGATTCGATCATGCTCCTGTGCGACGTGGCCTTGGCCGTGCTGCTCTATGCCCTGTTGAAACCGGTAAGTCACAAGGTCGCTCAACTGGCGCTGTTCTTCCGACTGACGCACGCTGCCGTCTTGACGCTCAACCTTCTCAACTACCATGCGGCCATCCTGCTCCTGAACGGCTCAAGCTATGCATCGATGATCGGAGCGGACCAAGTGCACTCACTGTCCTACCTGTTCCTGGATCTGCACGCCCACGGATACGACCTTGGATTGCTTCTCTTCGCCGCCCACTGCGCTCTAGTGGGCTACCTGATATATAAATCGCGATTCCTGCCCAAACTCTTGGGTGTCCTGGTAATTGCTGCCTCGGCCACGTACTTCATAGGAAGCTACACGCGTTTCCTCTTCCCTGACCACTTCTCAGCTGTCTCGCAGATCTATGGGGTAGCGATTGTCTCTGAGGTTTCTCTCTGTCTGTGGCTTTTGGTGAAGGGCGTCAATGTTCCGAGATGGAAGGAAAGGGCCGGGGAACTGGTGGCCACCTAGAAGTGGTCCGGCTCGGCGCAGGCCAGGTGGTTCCCGATAGATCCGATCCGTGGAGTGCCACAAGCCTGAACAACGCACAAGTATGAAGACGATTTGCATCGTTGGGCATCGGGGACGCTCGGTCAGTACATGGTGCAGCATGCCCTGGATCGTAACTACGAAGTGGTGGGTGTGTGTCGCGAGAGGAGCATCGGCAAGCTCAAGCGGTTCGGGGGTCGCATAGCCGTCGTGCCCGGAGCGACAACCCATCCCGAGGTGATCCGCCGAGCGGTCGCCGGGTGCGATGGGGTTCTCACCGTCGCGTGGCGGATCTGAATGACCAAGTGGAAGCCTGTCGTCGGGTATTCGCCAGCGACAAGCTCTGGACGGTTGTTCGCGGGAGCGACCTGGAGGAGGGTGAAAGCCACGGCCTTCCGGTCTGGAGCCGGCACGTGGGTGACCCGATTCTCGAGAATAATATCGTGCGCCGCGTGGATTTCGCCTTGTTCATGGCGTAAGCACTCCGAAATGACGAGCTCATCCACGAAGCCCCGGCGATTGTCACTCGCAGATCGCCCTCAGTGCTAGCGCCTGCTGCCCGGGCATGAACGTTGCGAATCTCGAAGAGAGACGGCCCCCCGCATTGGCGAGCTTTGCGGACAGACGCGAGATGGCTGTGGCGATAACCACCTCCAGCCGATGATCACTGGGTCTTTGCCTCCCGAGGCTAGCCGTCCGGATCCAGAAACATGCGTCAGACCCGTGGCTGCGGGTATCGCCGATCTGCTCCAGGTGCTATCCTCCAACGGGTAGACGCGGGGGGCTTGAGCGAGCATGAGCGTTCTCGGGAACATTCTCTGGATTGTCCTCGGGGGGGGAGTGATCCTCTTCCTCGAGTACTTGCTGGCGGGCTTCGTTCTCTGCTGCACCATCCTCGGCATACCTTTCGGTATCCAATGCATCAAGTTATCTCTTCTTGCGCTTCTCCCGTTTGGCAAAGAGGTTGTCTCGGGGTATCGGGCGAGCGGGTGTCTCTCCACGGTCATGAACGTGATTTGGATTCTCGTGGGAGGGATCGCTATCGCGCTGACGCACCTCGTCTTCGGCCTTCTCTGCGCCATAACCATCATCGGATTGCCCTTTGCCAAACAGCACGTGAAGCTGGCAGCCCTGGTGCTTACCCCGTTTGGAAAAGAGGTTCGGTAGGGTGATGCCCTTCGGCAACGACCGCGGCAGATCCTCGTTCCTCGGGCTGAGTATGGTTGCGCTCGTCCTGGCGACCATCCTCGTTGTGATCCTTTGCGTCTTTCCCGCCCTCTGCTTCGATATGTGGTGGCACCTCCGGACGGGTGAGCTCATCCTTGAACAGGGCAGTGTTCCCGATGCGGATCCCTTTTCCTACACGGCACACGGGCGCACGTGGATTACGCATGAGTGGCTCGCCGAGGTGCTTTTCTTCGGACTCCATAACATGGGAGGCG